>NZ_SCOO01000030.1:0-83270 GCF_005502415.1 Pseudomonas sp. G(2018)
ACCATCGTGCTGTGCCGTGAGCTCGGCTTATCGGTTGTCGCCGAAGGCGTCGAAACAGCCAGCGAACTGGATTGGCTGAAGATCAATCACTGTGATCTGGTACAAGGGTTTGGTATCGGCCGCCCAATGCCGGTGCACGAGCTATATGGCTGGCTGGAAATTACCCACGCGGGGCCTCAGGAACGGTAGCTGGCAGGTCGGAGATACAGGTGGAGAGCGACAGCAAGACACTCTAGTGTTCTGTCTAAGAAAAAATGTTCTCTTTACGCTGTGATGCCATCGCCTCTCGTGCCCGCTGGATCTTGCTCAAGATCTCTTCAACTTTTGCACTCCAGCCGTATCGGCTCGGCAGAGCATTGTGTAACGCTAAGAACGTAATAATGGAGCAGGCTAGTTCACGTATCGAACAGAAGCTGCCGTCACGCAAGAAAACGGTGATATCTCGGAAGAAGCATTCATCGCATAGGCGCTGATTCACCAGATCAGCCGGCTACTGCCGCGCGTCAAGATCACCGAACTGCTGAGAACTTGAATGAATTGACGAGCGTCACCCGCCACTTCTCGCGCCTGAAGCATGGCGCATAGGCGAAAGACCGGACGCTACTGCTAACGGCGATCCCGAGCGATGCCATCAACCTCGGCCTGATCAAGGTGGCTGAGTCGAGTCTGAGCACAACCTACGCCAAGGTGTCCTGGTTGCAAGCCTGGCGCATCCGTGACGAAACCTACCCGACGGCCCAGGCCGAGGTGGTTAACAGCCAATTCCGCCAAGCCTTCGCCGCCACACCTTATGCTCTGATAGCCAACGCTTGCGCGCTAGTGGCCGTGCCGGAGCACAGGCCACGTCAACCCGAAGTAAGGTAGCGAGTCGGGACTGTGGTTCTACACCAGCATCTCCGACCATACGCGCCGTTCGGCACCCATGTGGTAAATACCGGCGTGCATGATTCCACTTATGTGGTCGACGGGCGGCTATATCACGGATCCGATCTGCGGATCGAGGAACACTACAACGGCACGGCCAGCTTCACCGATCATGTCTTCGCTCTGATGTACCTGCTGGGCTTTCGCTTCGCTCCGCGCATCCGTGATACCGGCGAAACCAAGCTGTGCGTGCCAAATAGAGACCAGAACTACCCGACCCTTCGCCCGATTATCGGCGGCAGCTTGAAGCATGTCCTCGCCCCCTGACTTTGGAGGCAATGTCCAGATCGATCCTCCCCTCCCCTGCGCTGAAGGAAGGAAGGGTTTACTAACGCTAGACGGCGATGCCCCGCCCTTTAAACGCAATAACCAACCGATTGCATTCAATGAACCAGATGAACGTTTGCATCGGGCCGCTGCGCATACTGATCCAGCAGAGCAGCCATATCCTCGGCAAGTTCCCACACATGCTGGGCGGGCGTCTGACGCTGGGCAAAGGCACGCAAGCCGATGATTTGGGCTTGAAGCAAACGCGCCAAGCGGGTGCAATCCACTGCGGGGCGCAGCTCCCCGCGCTGTTGTGCGAGTTCAAGAAGAACACTGATTTTTTGCTCGACGGCATCCAGCAGCGCATTGACCTTGAGCTGCAGTTCTGGCTCTTGGGCGCCGACTTCCAGCAGGGTTTTGATGATCATGCAGGCCCTAGCCGGCGGCGCGCAGGTGGCCGTACAGGCGCTAGCCAACGACTGAAAATAGGCTTTGAGCGCTGCCAACACAGAGGGATGCGCATCAATCTGGCGCTGTAGATCTTCCCTTGCCTGGTCTGCATAGACCTCCAACGCTTCGGCAAACAGGCCACTTTTACTGCCGAAGGTGGCGTAGAGGCTGCCGGGGCGCATGTCCAGAGCCTGTTCAATATGCTTCATTGATGAGGCGAAATAACCGCGCTCCCAAAACAACCGGACAGCCCGATCGAGCGCGGTATCGCGATCATATTTTGCGACTCTAGACATGGATTACTGCTCGCATGGTGCAATCGATTCCGGCGGAGCCTGAATCGATTCAATCTGAATGATCGTTCAATTATAGCTTGAATGATCGCTCAAATATAGCTAGCCTGAATGCGTTATCGAGCAATGGCTCAATACACTCGTTCAATACATCGAGAGACGATTTTCATGAAGAGTTTCAAACTGCACGATCAGTCTTCAGCACCCGAAGCGGCCAAGCCACTGCTGGACGATTCCATGAAGTCCTTTGGCATGATCCCGGGCCTGCATGCCGTAATGGCCGAGGCCCCGGGGGTGCTGGACGCCTATAAAAAGCTGCATGCGCTGTTCCTAAACACCAGTTTCGACGCGGATGAAAAAACCGTGGTGTGGCAGAGCATCAATGTGGAACACGGCTGTCATTACTGTGTACCTGCGCATACCGGCATCGCCAAATCGATGAAGGTATCGGACGAAGTGACCAATGCCTTGCGCGACGAAACCCCGTTACCCAACGACCGCCTGGAAGCACTGCGCAGCTTCACCCTAGCTGTGGTGCGCAACCGTGGTGAAGTCGCCGATGCCGACCTGGAGGCCTTCTATGCTGCCGGCTACGAGCAGCATCATGTGCTGGAAGTCATTCTTGGGGTGTCGCAGAAAATCATGAGCAATTACATCAACCACATCGCCAAAACACCGATTGATAAGCCCTTTATGCAGTTCGAGTGGAAGAAGGTGCAAAAATAAAGCCTGTTTGGATTAATAGCCTTCTGAGCGCATAGGGTCTACAGCCGCAGCTGTGGCGTTGTCTCAATTTTTAGCCAGCGGCAGTGAACAACCGATTCTGCTGTTCGCTGGCTAGCCAAAGGTGGCTAAGCCGGGGGCGTGGCGACCGTGTGACGTTTCAGAATACTCACTAGAGGAGGTCTACATGATTAGCCAGATCAGCGAAAACCATACCTATATTGACGGTCATAAAATTGCCTTCCGCGAGCAAGGCGAAGGCAGTCCAGTCATCTTGATTCACGGGATACCAACCAACAGCCTGATGTGGCAATCAGTAATGCCTAAACTTGCGACTCGCCATCGCGTCATCGCTCTAGACTTGCTCAATTATGGCCAATCCGAAAAACCAAAAAACGCCGATGTCTCCATCAATGCCCAAAGCCGTATGATCGTCAAGTTCATGAATGCCCTGGGTGTGCGTAGAGCTGACGTGGTCGCCCATGATATTGGCGGCGGCATTGCACAACTGATAGCAGTGAATTATCCAGAGAAAATTCGCAAGCTGGTTTTAATGGACAGTGTTTGTTTCGATTCATGGCCTATTCCCGAGTTCAAACCGTTAATCGAGCCCGGCGCGGAAGAGGCGATGAGCCTGGATGAGTTTGTCGCCATGATGCGTCGCTTTATGCCGCAGGGCGTTCACAACAAAGCCGTGATGACCGATGAATTGATCAACATTTATCTGGAACCATGGGCAAGCGAAGATGGCAAGCGGGCTTTTTTTCGTAATCTTAGACGCTTGAACAGCGAATACACCCAGTCAATTGCCCAAGCGCTTGGAAACCTCGTACATCACACACTGGTGATCTGGGGCGACCAAGATCCCTTCCAGAAACCGGAATATGCGCAAAAATTGACCGACGCAATCCCAGATGCGGAACTGGCCTGGATCAAGGACGCCGGACACTGGTTGATCGATGAAAAACCAGATGAAATCGCCGACCGTATCAATCAATTCCTGGGTTGACGAATAAGCTCATAGCGCTGGTTTAAGTGCCTGAACTCAGGGCGGAAAAGCGGCTATATCCCAAGTGATGAACATGAACTAACGAGCACTTGAATTAAATTATTCAATCCTGATGGCGAGGAACTACGCATGAACAGAGCCATAGCCTTCGATATTTACGGCACCCTGATCGACACCGATGGCGTGTTGACTGTTCTTAGCGAACAGGTGGGTGAAAAAGCCCCAGCCATTTGTGCGCTATGGCGCAACAAACAACTGGAGTACAGCTTTCGGCGCGGTTTGATGCAGGACTATCAAGACTTTTCAATTTGCACCCGCGACGCACTGCTGTTTGCCTGCCAGACGCACGACGTCAAGCTGGACGCTCAGGCGCAACGGCGAGTTCTGGGCAGCTACGCAGAGCTGCCCGCCTTCGCGGATGTAGCCGCTGGCCTGGGCCAACTGGTCGATGCGGGGGTGCCCCTGCATGCCTTTTCCAATGGCAGTCGAGCGGCGGTGACAGGGCTGCTGCAGCGCGCAGGCTTAAGTGGTTTTTTCCAGCAAGTGGTCAGCGTGGAAGACGTTCAGTCGTTCAAGCCCGACCCCAAGGTTTACGCACACCTGGCGCAGCAGTGCGCGCTGCCAGCCAGTCAAATCTGGCTGGTTTCGAGCAACCCTTTCGATGTGCTGGGCGCAGCCCACAGTGGCTTGCGCGCCGCCTGGTTGCAGCGCGATCTAGGCGCGGTTTTCGATCCGTGGGGCATTGAACCGCCAATCACCTTGCACAGCCTGCTGGGGCTTGCGGATCATTTGCCGCAAGACCCACTGTAAAGCCAGTCTGTTTCGCGTTGCCAATAGGGCGCTACGGGCAAGCGTTTTTCACCGCCCTGTAGAGGCGGCCACTTTGAATTAAAAAACCTGAAGACCAAGATAGCTCTTTCGCAGTTGATCCCTTTATCAAGGACACTTGGGAGCGACATTTCATCAAGGGCCGAGCGCTAATGACCGTGCTTACCATGAGCTCGGAGACATTAGCGAAAGCATTTTTTACCGTTCATCAAGCTGGGTTGTAGAGGATGGGCTGACCATACATTCTTGGTCTGATGCATCTCGGAATCGCGCCCTCTTTACTCTTGGTCGAAGTCGACGCGTGAATGATCGTTGCGCCAACGATAGTGCCTTGACGAAGCGTCAGCCCCCCCCGATCCCCCAGACAGTCGTTAATGACTTCCAGAATGCCTCGACAAGATGGTTGTTATCCAGCAGACGGCGAAAGTTGAGGGGCGTGGTTTCGTCGGGAATGCGCTCCAGGCTCAACCCCTCAAACTGGCGTATAATCGTCGTTTTATACAGTGACTCCTCCATTGCCGGGTCGTTGTGGCCGAACCAGCATCTGCATCAGATGCACTCGCAACATAGCCATCAATGGATACGCCGTGCGACCTCCTTCACCTTCCAGGGCACGACCTTATCCATTGCTATAAGGAAGCGCTCACGGCGGGTTTGCTTACGCTTGCCTTCGTACTCACCATCAGCGAAGGAGATTTGTTTCATTGGGACTCAACCGCTCACTTTGTGGGACGGGGATATTTCACCAGACTCGGAAACCTTTCTCAGATGGTATGGACGCCTCCCCTGGTAGGCAAGTGTCAAAGTAAAACGTGTTGATCACTGGTGCAGCACAGGAACTCAGGATAGAGGACAGCGGAATTGCGGCCAATACGCATTCGAAGCTTCCGATGTCCTTGGGTCGGTGTGTGCTGACCCTTGCCAAAAAGTGAAACGCTGAGATTAATTGAGAAATAATCGGCTATCGGATTGATCAAGTTCAGCTAGGAAATTCAGTCAAGATTTTGTGTAACAAACAAAGAAGCCATCCATCTCAATTGATTGTAGGTCAGAAAAATATCAGACAACTCGCTGAGGAGAGCCGCTTTGGAATCGATTTATTATGTTCTGTGCTGGCACTGCCATCGCCGTTGCAAGCATTGCTACGAAAGCCGCTTTCGTCCCTATGTTAGAGATGAACTGGAGGCTGTCATCAGTGAGGCAGAGCGAAACATGCCTAGAATCATCAATAATTTCCCCGAACGCATGAGCTACGAAGATTGGCGCAACCCGCTCCCCGACGGTACTGTGCCACAGCGGCGTAGCCGAATCATTTTGTCCGGTGGTGATGTGCTGACTGAGCCGGTTCGAGAGCGCATTTTGTATCCCGCCCTTGAACGTCTGCGTGAGCGTTATCGTGAAAAGGGTGGCGTCAATGTGGTGGTTCAGACCACGGGCGATCTGTTAACACCGAAAATCATCCGTGAATTGCTGAATCTTGACGTCTGGATGATCTCAGTATCTGGCCTAGATGATTATCACGTCGGTATGGCAGGTGAAGGCAAAGTGTCGTTGCTAGACCAACTCAAGCGAGAGTTCGAGGCGGCTGGGATACGTCCCTCGGGACTGCGTGCTGACGAACGCGGATGGATGGACGAGAAAGGCCCAGTCTACAGTGCTTTCGGTGCCACTGATGATGCCTGGATCGGCAAGCTTTGGCCCCGGGGTCGGGCCTGGGAGAACAGTCTGTCGAAAGCGAACCTGACCGACAACTTCTGCAATGCCTGGTCCGGTGGGCTGAACTTCCTGGAATACGGTCGATCGGGATCGGAAGTTTCAATTGACCCTACGGGTGATGTTTATCCGTGCTGCCTGAAAACGGCGTCTCCGTTGGGAAACCTGATCGAAGAGCCGCTATACGAGATCCTCGACAGCCTCGCTGGTCACCCCGCTATGGAGGCCATCAATGCCGGCAAGCCCGAACGTATGGGTTTGACTGAAGGCTGGACTACAGCGGATTTCTTCGAAGCCTCTCGCACAACCATGCCGGATGGCGCGGATTATCAGAACCTGTGTATTGGCTGCGATCGCTATTTCACCCAAGTATTAGGTCCGATACTGGATGAAATCCGTAATCAGCGACGGGCAAACCGGCATGGTCTGATCGCCATATCATGAGTCTGCACACTCCAAATCCATTCATGACGAGCTGCGTCGGTTAGCCTGGTTTTACGATAACCGATATTGATACCTGACAGACATATTTTTGATCTGACTTTTCCGACGTATCTTAACAGGGAGCCTGTGATGAAGGCGGTTATACTGGCTATTGGCTTGGCACTATCTACTCAAACGTTTGCCCAGACAGGCATTAGCGAGAACTGGAACGGCATCGTTGAAGAAGCCAAAGGCCAGATCGTTTACTTTAACGCCTGGGGTGGTGAGTCACGTACCAACAACTACATACGCTGGGCCGCCGAGAAGGTGGAAAACCTTTACGGCATTAAACTGGTCCATGTGAAACTCTCAGATACCTCCGAGGCCGTTTCGCGCGTGATTGCCGAGCAGCAGGCGGGTAACACGACCAACGGTGCGGTGGATTTGATCTGGATCAACGGGGAGAATTTCGCCACCCTGAAGCGAGCCGGCCTGTTGCATGGTCCCTGGGTTGGCAAGCTACCGAACTTCCCGCTTACGGATCCGGAAAACAACCCTGAGATGACCACAGATTTTACCGTCCCGGTGGAAGGCTATGAAGCACCCTGGAGCAAGGCCCAGGTGGTGTTCTATTACGATAAGTCCCTAACGGAAAATCCTCCCACGTCCATGCCGGAGTTGCTCAAATGGGCAAAAACCAACCCTGGTGAATTTTCGTACCCCAAGCCGCCACAATTTCTGGGTACGACCTTCCTGAAGCAGGCTCTGCTGGAATTGTCCGATAACCGTGACGCCTTGTATAAACCGGTGGAAGAGGCCAATTTTGAAGAGGTGACGGCGCCGCTATGGTCATTTCTCGATGCCCTGCACCCATACCTCTGGCGCTCAGGCAGGACCTTTCCCGATAACGGCCCAGCGCTGCGTCGTATGATGGCGGACGGAGTCCTGAGCCTGGCGTTTTCATTCAACCCGAATGAGGCTGCCTCGGCGATTGCCAATAGTGAGTTGCCATCAACCGTCCGCACGTATGTGTTGAAAGGCGGCACCATTGGCAACGTCAGTTTCCTGGCCATACCGTTTAATGCCAGTCACAAGGCTGGGGCGATGGTGGTAGCCAATTTCCTGATGTCTCCCGAGGCTCAGGCACATAAGCAGAATCCGGAGAACTGGGGAAGTATCACAGTGCTGGCTATGGACAAGCTGTCTTCCGAGGACCGGGCCCGATTTGATGCGCTGCCAAACCCTGTTGGTGGTGTGACGACACAAGGCCTGCAGCAGGTTGTTGGCGAACTGCATCCGAGCTGGATAGAAGCGCTGGAGCAAGCCTGGCAAGAACGGTACATGGCGCACTGATGCTTCGTTACATATCCTGGCTGATTATTGCGGTACTGATATTGCCGATTGCTGGGGGGATGATCTTAATCATACCTCCGGCGTTTGGCTATCTCCCGCTACTGGGAGGCGATGCCATTTCCCTCGAACCCTGGCAACGGTTATGGCATACACCCGGAATCAGCCGTTCCATAGGGGTTAGCTTCGCGACTGGACTGGCCACCACCGCATTGGCGTTGATAGTGGTGTTTGCCTTTCTCGCCACCTTCAGCCCGACCCGCTTCGATCGCTGGGTAAATCGCTTAATGTCGCCCTTGTTATCAGTTCCCCATGCCGCGGCAGCCTTTGGCTTTGCCTTCCTAATTGCGCCCTCGGGGCTACTCCTGCGCGGGTTCTCGCCTTGGCTAACCGGATTTGAACGGCCACCCGATATCATGGTGGTCAATGATCCTTTTGGTCTCTCACTGATTGCCGGGCTAGCGATCAAGGAAATTCCGTTTCTGCTGTTGGTCAGTTTGGCTGCTTTGCCGCAGCTTAACGCCCAACAGAAAGTCATGTTGGCGCGGTCGTTGGGCTACCACCCGCGAATAGCTTGGCTCAAGGTGGTGGCTCCTGGCCTGTATCAGCTAGTCCGCCTGCCGGTATATGCAGTGCTGGCATTTGCCACGTCTACGGTGGATGTGGCCATGATTCTTGGTCCCAATCTACCCTCGACGTTGAGTGTACAGGTGGTGCAATGGTTCAACGATCCGGACTTGTCTTACCGGTTTCTGGCAGCAGCAGGTGCCTTGTTGCAGTTACTGGTTACCGGCATGACGCTTGTGACCTGGTGGGCTCTGGAGATCACTGTTGCGCGATTGTTCCTTGCCTGGATCAGGCGCGGTGGTAGACGCGGTGGTGACCGGTTGATTAGGGTAACCGGGCGATCCGGTATGGTGATGGCGATCTCGTTGTCAGGCTTGGGTTTGCTGGCCCTATTTGTGAACTCGGTCGCCGGATTCTGGCGATTCCCATCGTCCTGGCCGGCGAATTTTACGCTTAGCCACTGGCTAGCGGCGTTACCGACGATCGAGCGTCCGCTAGTTACGACGCTTGTGGTGGCTGGGTTGGCGGCTTCTATTGCCATGCTTCTGGTGCTTGCGGCGCTTGAACAGGAACAGCGACAGAACAAGCCGGCCACTCGAGCATTGTGCTTGCTCTACCTTCCGCTGCTTATTCCTCAAGTGGGGTTTCTCTCGGGTATTACCGTGTTGAGCGAGATGGCCGGTTACGGCCCCTCTCTACCGGTGGTTGTCTGGGGACATTTGTTGTTCGTACTACCCTACATTTACCTAACGCTGTCAGAGTCCTATCGGCAGTTGGATCCTCGTTGGGCCTGGATCGCCCGTTCACTTGGTAGCTCACAGGCCGGCATTTTCTGGCGCATTCGGGTGCCGTTGTTATTGCGGCCGATCTTGATGGCCTTTGCCCTTGGGGTTGCCATCAGCGCCAGCCAGTATCTGCCCACCCAGCTTCTGGGCGGAGGTCGTATCGTAACAATCACTACCGAAGCCGTCGCCCTATCATCGGGCGGAGATCGCCGGCTGATTGGCGTGTGGGGGCTAGTGCAGGCGATGGTACCGTTGCTGGGTTTCCTATTCGCCATGCTGATTCCCAAACTTCTCTGGCGCCGCCGGAAAGGCATGCAAGGAGCATGAATTTGAAACATCACCTTGAGCTGAGAAATATCAAACTCAGTATACTCGGGCAGACATTGCTAAGCCTGAACCAAACCATCGGGCCGGGAGAGTCCTTGACGGTGATGGGCCCCTCGGGTTCAGGAAAATCCTCACTTCTTGCATTTATTGCAGGGTTTCTGCCTGCAGAGTTTCAGGCCGCCGGGCAGGTGATTCTCGATGGTCACGATATTACTGGCGTACCGGCTGAACGTTCGGGTGTTGGTCTGTTGTTTCAGGACCCCCTACTGTTCCCGCATCTGTCGGTTGCTGGCAATGTCCGATTTGGTATTCGCGGCGGGGGGCGGGAAGTTGATCGCGAGGTTAACGAGGCCCTGGCAGAGGTCGGGCTTGAAGGGTTTGGCATGAGGGATCCTGAGACCCTGTCTGGCGGTCAGCGCGCTCGAGTTGCTCTGGTTCGCTTGCTGCTGTCACGTCCCCGCGCGGTATTATTGGATGAGCCCTTCTCGAAGCTCGATGCGATACTGAGGGCTGAAATGAGGTCGCTGGTGTTTGACCATTTACGCGATTACGGGGTGCCAACGATACTAGTGACCCATGACGCGGCGGATGCCAAGGCCGCCGACGGGATATTAATTAAACTAAGAGCACGTTGATTTGTTCATGTCTTGCTCCCAATTTGGACTCGTATCATTTAAATTCATCGAACACCTTAACAGATAAAGAAGACATCTTAGGATGCGGAGTGCGCCGGAAAATTTAACGATCTAATGGTTACTCAACAGCAATTAATCAACTTATGCCCAAGGTCCATCTGAAAGCACAGATCACTCTATTGTACTCGGACATTAATGGTAGGCGCGGACGCCCCAGGATGAGGATGTTGCACGTGTCGCGTTTATGCATCGTGAAGTTGGATCTGGATGCGTGCCTAGTTAAAGCCGTAGTCTTGCAGTTTCGGCTATCGATTAAGCAGACTGTGCGCCTGCTAGACATGACACACTATTTTGACATAAACTCAGACGTGCACATTATTGCGGGTTGCTGGACTGAATATTTCCAGGCAGACACACCATTTTCAGCCCATAATTTAAACTTTGTTGTGGAGTGCCTAAGGCCTGCGGATGACTTGGTATTTCATCACGCAACTCAACTAGCAGATTCAGCGCCAACAACACACACTGCGACCGGCAGCCAGAGATATATTTTCATACTACAGGCATTAAGCTTTAAGTCATCATCAACAACATTAAACGTCCAAAACATGCATTCGTGGCTGATTGAATATGCATGAAATCCATCAGCCGATATTAGTGGATCGCTTCAAGAGCTGCCAGGGGCTCAGAATTCTAATACATGATTCGCTCGTGCGGCTCAATCCGAGAATTTAACTCTAGCTCGTGATAAAGTCGTTAGAAACTATTATAACTATCAGCGATAGGTCTTACATGACGCAGATAAAGGAATCATAAGCCGAAACCTCATTTACACTGGTTACGCACGGCCGGTATCAGACGGCTTGCGATCTCGAAGTTTCTCGTTAGCAGGCGTGCATGTTAGCGACAGATAACTACTTTATGTCTTCGCTTCCTGCGATGACTACGACATAAAGTTGCCTCTCGGCAAGCATGTTTTTTGAGACTGTAGTTATCATCCTACACTCTTATTGCCACCGAGCTCATACCGCCAAACTTTGTGACTTATTGATGAACTGGGTTGAACTGAAGCAGTGCTCAAGGCAAAGTTTTGTCGTTGAGCCTAAAATTTTGGGTTGTTTGAGGATAATAAAGAGCGAGCCACTCCAAACAATTTTATGATTTAACGTGACCCTAGCACATCTGATTAGATTAAAGCCCTACTTACATCGAGTAGCATTTTCAGGGAGAGAATGGGGTGTTAACTATTCCGCCTATTAATCCCCCCGAAGAACTCTAAGCAAACCTTTAAACGCTCCATTCAACCTAGTGAAAGCCGCGTCGAAGTGAATTGCGTTTTCTGTATATTTTGCGATCTCAACCTGTTGATCAACAGTGTTTTGGTCAAGAGATGGTTGATTCGGTGTCCTGTACAGTAACCCCACCCCATAAATCCCAGCCGCGGACTCGTTTGCAGCAATATGTCTTGAGTTGGTTGTTTGTAAAGAAAACCGAGTCGGCGTGGCGCGTTTTACCTGGTCCGTCAACACCGCAGAAAAGTCTAGGTCACGGGCTTTAAAGTCAGGGGTATCAGCGTTAGCGATATTATTGCTCAGCACCTCAGCTCTTTGACTTCGATAAGTCAACGCTCTTTCAGCGGACCCAACGGCCTTTTCGAAGTTAATACTCATATCATTCTCCTTTTAAGGATTATTACTTGCGCAACATTGCACGCGCCGAGCACTCAAGCCCAAATCGCGATATATCCGCGTCGTTGGCGTGGCATTTATTCCAGATTCAAAAAAAACGCGTATTATTTTTGAAATTACAATCATGCAGTTAAGCAACCATAATGGGTTTCTATACCGAATGAAGGTCATACCTAGTCAGCCGCTACATCAACTCCAGAAACAATTGGTGTCACACAGAGGGCGTCAGTCGAGCGTTTACGGACACCCCGCGTATATTGTTTTTCAAACAGTACATTGATAGCTTGACAAGCAAAAAGGTTGTTGTTTTTTGCGCAGATGGGCTTCGGGCTCAATTCAGAAACCGTAGCGCCCATCTACGTACTCTTACTACGATACCTTTCATGAATGAAGAAAACTATCGTAACAAACGGAATACCCTTATCCCCCTTTAGATCATAGTATCATGGACATTCACGTACCGACAAAGAATGCCCAGTCGAGTCATATTGTACTGCGAGCCTGACTAAGAACCTTGAGCGTTATATTGGGGGTTGAGTTCAAAATACCTGGCGTTAGAATTTGGCATTTCATCATAGCTCTCAGGATCAGCTTGGTAGAGTGCTTGCCCTCTGGCATTAATTTCCGAAAGTGAAGAGCACCCAGCTGAAACAAATATGGCCAAAATCAACATGCTTCTGATGGCGTACCTCATGGTTTTACCTCGATATCAATTATGGAGAACTCTCGATTGCACTGAGTTTATGGAGTGCAGTGGCCACCCAGCTTTCCGTATACAGCACCAAGGGCGGCACCAAAGATAATGTGTAGCATTAGAGTCATGACTGGGGCCATAACACCGATGTTTAGGCCGAATAAACCTGCCCCTGCCATAGGCATCACAACCACCATCATCAATACCCATGCCCCGACCCCAAACCAAATACCGCTGAGAGTATCTCCACTTGGTATCCGGCTGCGTAACAGAGAGAATAAGATCCCCCACATGACAGTACCTATCATGAAATGCATAAGCCATCCGACAAACACACTTGTGACTCCAAGCATGCTCACGATCATAGCGATTGGGTTCAACTCAGGCATCACGCCCATCATCTGCTTAACAAACATCAGCATTGATAAAACAAGTGTCGCCACGAATCCTGCTACCAACCCTCTCAATATATAATGCATAGACATTCTCTCCGTATTTTTGAATAACCCGAAACTCAAATTCAGTATCGAATTCACTTCCGTTGCTGAAAGCCAAATTGGCTTTATAATTCGACGTTAATACTGATTTCTCAGAGTATTCATCGAGCCTGAGAGCCAGTGTCAATCACAGCTCTCCCATTCCTGATGCGTGAGAGTAGCTTTTGTTACATCTGATGATTTTTTTTCTACGAAACTGGCCTCACACATGGCAAATCTGTTTATTGCGACCTCGTAGGTGCAGATGTTGTTGAAGTGAGGATTGGAAAGTCTACCTAGCAAAGCACCCCGTTCAGATATTGATACGCCAATGGATGCCGCTCATTCTCGAATAAATCCAGAGTCGGCCCGCTATCAAGCACACAGCCACACCCATCTCTTACCCAGCAGACAGAAAGGTGATCAGCCAAACGTCGAGCCTGAGCCAGGTTATGAGTCACCATGAGCAGAGTGTAACGCCCCTTAAGGCTCGCAATCAGACGCTCGACCGTAGCACTGGCGATAGGGTCCAATGCGCTACACGGCTCGTCGAGCAACAACACGCGCGGTTGTAAAGCCAAGGCCCGGGCGAAACATAATCTCTGCTGTTGACCTCCGGAAAGCCCCAAAGCCGGCATTTGTAGACGATCTTTAACTTCGTCCCAAAGGCCCGTGGCTGTGAGTGCCTGTTCCATCCGTTGCTCCAGATCCGCCTTGTTCCGCACACCATGCTCACGTAACGCAAACAGTATATTTTCGGCGATGCTCAGCGGGAATGGATTGGGTTGCTGGAATACCATGCCGACTTGACGACGTAACTGTTGAACGTCCATCTTTCCCGCCAGTACATCCTTGTCATCGATCAGCACACTTCCGCTCACCCGAGCGCCTGGAATTAAGTCGGTCATGCGATTGACTGCTGAGAGCATGCTACTTTTACCGCAACCACTGGGACCCACTACGGCCATCAGCTCACCTGATGCCACCTCTAAACTGGCATCCTGCAGGGCTGTATGATTGGCGTATCGTACGCTTAGAGATTGAATGCTGAGAGCTGGGGGGGATGTTTCAGAGTTAATCATTTTTTTGTCTCGCGGCTGAAAGTTTTTTTACCGATGCGCCAAGCCAGTAGTTTAATAGCTATGGCAAAGCTAAGCAATACCAACGCTGTGGCACCTGAGGACGGTCCACCACCAGAAACATTCATAGCCAAGTCGTAAATATGCACAGCAAGCGTACGGCCCGAATCAAACACGCTCTCTGGCCAACGCATCACATATCCTGCGGTAAACAACAGCACGGCGGTTTCGGCTAATGCGCGCCCGGCACTGAGTACTAGAGCGCCGGCGATACCAGGAGCCGCGACTGGTAAGAGGATACGTCGCAAGTAACCAAAGCGAGAGATGGCGAGCCCCGCGGCGGCCTGGTTGTAGGAGTTTGGACAATCGCGCAATGCTTGTTCGGTCCCCCGGATAAACAGCGGTAAAATCATGCAAGCCAACGTACATCCACCGGCCAGTAGCGAATATCCCCACCCGAACTCCACCACGAATACACGGTAACCGAACAACCCGAATACCACCGATGGCACTGCACCCAAGCCATCAAGCGCCCATTGTAAAAATAAGTTAAGTCGGCTGTCGGGACGAACCTCTTGAGCAAGGAACAACGCAGCCCCCAGCCCCAATGGCAAGGCCAAGCTCATACAAATCAGAAGCACCAGTGCAGTCGATAAAATGATTGGCCCAATTCCCCCTGCTCTCCCCGCTTGCAGCGGTTCATCAATCAGAAAGCTCCAACTCAAGCTTTGTAACCCTTCTCCGAACACCGAGATCAACAAACTGAGCGGAGCAACCATAACCAACAGTGCGAGCAGACCGAGAGCTCGACCACGCCAGAGCTCCGAATTGCTCATGTCCTGCTCCCATAAATCCGCGCTAGGCCCATCAACAGTAATGCCAGAATTAGCAACAGCAGCCCGCTTACATATAAAGCCTCCAAGTGCGAACCTGTTGCATAGCTCATCTCCAGAGCGATGTTCGCAGTCAGCGTTCGTACCGGCTCGAAGGGCGTCATCGGCCATTGCACAACATTACCTGCGACCATCATCACCGCCATGGTTTCACCAAGTGCACGTCCGAGTTGCAGAAGTATGGAGGGCCATAGCCGAGGCCATGAGGCCGGTATCAAGACCCGGCGAATCACCGACCACTGTGAGACACCCAGGCTCAATGCAGGAGCCATATGCCGAGTGGCGGCCACACGTAACGTCGTATCTGCTTGCACAACCAGCAGCGGTAGAATCATCAGGGCCAACACCAAACCTGCTGCCAGCAAGCTCGCACCAGGAGGTATCCATTGGTTGAGCAGCGGTACCAACACAACCAAACCCCATAAACCGTAAACCACCGAGGGAATACTGGCCATCAAGCCGATCATTGCGCTGTATGGTCGAGCAAGATAAGCAGGCGCATAGAAGACCATCCACAGACTGACCAACAAACCTGTGGGGACTGCTAGTAATAAGGCCAGCACACTACTAAGCAACGATGCCCCTAACATGGCTTGTAAGCCGAACTCACCGCTTGAGGGTCGCCAATTAGTACTCATCAATCTAGCCGGGTCTTGAAGTAGAGGCCAGCTGGCCTGAGTCAGAAATAGCAGGATCAACAACAACAGGCTCGCCGCAGTTAGAGCACAGAGAAGACTTGCACTTCGCAAAAACCGGTCAGCGCTTGGTCGCAGTGATGAAGTAATGTTCAGCGACAAGATCGGCAACCTCCGAAGATTGGGAAAATTCAAGCAAGGCTTTCACATTGGCACTTGGATTCCCCCGTATCACCAGATTTAGGTCACGCTTCAATGGGTAACGACCATCTAATAAAGCCTCCGTCGAAGCCTGCTTTCCGTCCAAGGACAACAGTTTTATCGCGACTCCATGCTGAGACTCATATTCCGCACTGCCAATAGAGACATATCCAATTGCTAGCGGATTGCCAGCTACCGACTTGATACCCTGTTGATTGTCACCAATAACGAGGTCGGGCTTGATATCATCATTGTTCAGTTTAAAATGTTTGAGAAACAACTCCAAGGTTGAGCGCCCTTCCGCTTTATGTACAAGCACAACAGGGCCAGGTGTAGCACCAAGCTCACTCCAGTTTACAGTCTTCCGGGTATAAAGATTGACAACCTGTTCGCTGCTTATGTCGTTTAGCGGATTGTCACGATGTACGATCATTGCAATACCGTCTTTTGCAATCAAATACGGTGTTAGGTCACTTTCATTAGTGTCTAGCGAGCGTGATGCCATGCCAATCGCCGCCAACCCGGAACGCGCATCTTGGATTCCGCGAGATGTCCCCCCAGCCTGAACGTCTACACGTATGCCTGGGTGGCCTGCTTCAAAACGTTTTCCTATATCGACCATCAACGGTGCGATAGTGCTGGAGCCCGAGAGAGTGATGGTCTGTGTCGGCTCTTTCCCGCAGCCCGCCAACAAGGCAGCGGCGATAAGCGTTAAGCATATAGATAATTTTGACATCGTCATCACCGATCCTTAGCAGCAAGTGGCTGCAACGGGGGTGCTTGTGAGCTGCTTTTCAAATGGCAGCCCCCTGCCGCAGCCTTCGAACATTCCAAAGTGCTTGTTGAAGGTACCAATGAACTGAAAATGCGAATTAAATCGGGTGTCCTGCAGCATTCGCCAGGAATTACCACAGACAGGAAAGATACGACCAGTTTCAAAACGGTGATGCTTGTCTAATACGAACGCTGCAGGTGCACCTGGGATACTGCCTTGATAGATTACTGCCTGGCCGTAGTCCTCGCAGGCCAATTCCAAATTATCAAGTTTGAACAACCGGTAGGTGGCTGAGAAGAAGCGAACGTCACCGAGTTTTTCTGCCAGAGTGGCATCAGTGATCTCAATTGGCCGATCTTCGACCAGCCGCGGGTCATTAAATCCGTATCGACGAGCCAGATTCTCAAAATCGTTCCAGTACATCGCCCCGCCTAAACATTCGCCATATAACACTTCATCCTGACGGAGTGATTCCGGTAAACGACGATCAGCGTAGATGTCAGAGAAATACAACTCACCACCCGGTTTGAGCAAGCGATAAGCCTCACTCAACACACTATCCTTGTCTGGGGAAAGGTTGATTACGCAGTTGGAGACAATTACGTCAAATTCGGCATCAGCTAGCCCAAGCGCACCAAGGTCCTCGATGTAACCTTCGAGAAACCGCACATTGGAAAACCCGAACTGCTCTGTATGATAATCGAGGTATTCTTTGGCTACAGCTAATTGTTCGGTTGTCATATCGACCCCAACCACCGCACCGTTTTCCCCCACCACCTGCGCCAAGACATAACAGTCACGACCTGAACCACTGCCGAGATCAAGTACTCGACAGCCCTCCAACAATGCGGGAGCAACCAGACCACAGCCGTAGTAGCGAGCGCTGACCTCTGGATGGATATTTGCTAAAAACTGCTTAAGCCATGTGGGTACATCGGAGACATCACAGCATGCGCTGGTTTTCAGGTCCTCGTTGCTTTGCAGGACTTTGCCATAATAATTCTGAACAGATTCGCGCATGTGATTCCTCTGTGACCGTGATTCAAAACGTTAGGAGCGGCGAGTCACTCCGTTTGCAACCAGGTCAAAATCCTGGTGTGCCGTTGAGTACTGCTCCCGGTACTGATGAGTCGACTCCAGATTTGTTACAAAGTCTTTTTCTTGATCCGCCAATTGATCTCTAAAGGAGGTAGATTCTCAACCAGAGTTTGGGGGGGGCAGCGTTCGCTGAGAGCCGCTCAGAACCCATTCGATAAGGAAAGTACGAAGCAGTCGAGAAATGAAGCTAGTATCATATCGCCATTAATGCGACCAGAGATTCATTCATGACTTACCTTAAACTTTGATAAGCGGACAAAACATTATTATCAGAGATTCTCGAAAAGAGGATTAGTCGATACAAGTGCTAATATATTAAAAGCCTCTTTTGAAATATTCTTGTGCGATGAGGGCAGATTATAATCTGCCCTCATGTCAAAATCATTGCAGTCCGACCCTGACGTCCTAAGTTGTGAGTGGAATTTGGCCTTACGGTTATAATGCTGCCGGTGTTAGGTCTCTGATGTTGGGCCAGTTCAAGTTGGCCTTGTTTATATTGCCGGGGACATCGTCTAACCAGCGGGCTTGGGCTTCTTTATGTACATTCAGGTATAGTTTTCCATCCACAACGCGCCACAACTGCGGATTTACATCCAGTTTTTTCCCGAATACGACGCCCATTGCACAGAAACCACCGAAAGCAGGTTTGTACTTTTCTGGATTTTTCTTGAAAGCGTCTCGATTATCGGCGTTAGCAAATCGATAGGTTGTTCCTTCGTTAACATCAATGAAATTTGATGTGCCGAGCTTCGGCCCTCCAGGAGTGAAGTATGAGACCGGGTCGTATCCTTGAAGTGCGATGCCATTGCTGTCGACATTCATCGCACTCGTAGACTGTTCATCATAAGCATTAGCAGTCAAGGGTATCGAGATTGATACCATCGCTGCAACCATCAGCACTGCAGTAGAAGCGATGATATTACGTCGTGAGATATGAATAAACGCTTTCATGTGGACCTCCAGAGTCACTAGAATTATGTCGCTTTCGCTGGTTATTGATGAAAAATCAGCGTCAGACGACTATCGATAGACTACATCTCTGCTTGATACGCATGGCAACCAAACGTATCATAATATGCACCATTCGTATCGATTAAGATCTCATGGACAGACTGACGCATTTGCTGGACCAGTTCTCCTTGCATGCTGGAGTTTTTTATTCCGGTACAATTTGTGGGGAGCAATCCTTTCAGGCGATACCTTCGCGAGGTCATGTTCATCTGGTGAAGCGCGGGCCAGTCAAGCTGATTGGCGCTCAAGTAGACGTGATTGATGTGATTAATCCAACTTTATTGTTCTTGCCGCGACCTGAGCCCCATCGCTTACAAGCAGATGAGTCCGCGGGAGCTGATATTATTTGTGGGACAGTTCAATTTGATGGTGGCCGAGCGAACCCCATAATAGACTCACTTCCCAATATACTAATGATCGAAATTAGTGTCCTCCCTGGAGCTGATAGCGTAATCAACATGATGTTCGAAGAGTCTCTTTCTATGCGTAGTGGAAGACAAGCTGTAATGGATCACCTTTGTGAAGTACTGATGATTTTATTACTTCGCTATTGTGTCGAACAGGGATTAACGCATGCTGGTACATTGGCGGGATTGTCAGATATCCGATTAGCCAAAACGCTCATTGCCGTGCACAATAATCCTGCTCACGAGTGGGATATAAGTTCTATGGCATTGCTTGCGGGGATGTCCCGCGCTCGTTTTTCCTATCACTTTCGCCTGGTTACAGGTGACACTCCTGCTGATTATCTTGCCTCATGGCGCGTCATGATTGCGCAGAGACTTTTGATGAGAGGATTGCCTCTTAAGCAGGTTGCTTACGATGTCGGTTATGGTAGCGCTAGCGCTTTGACTCGAGCTTTTTTCCGTAAAATAGGTTGCACACCAAATGAATGGATCAAGCAATAAGTAAGTGAGGCGCAACAAAGGAATCTAACCTTGAAGAGACATTAAACGTTTCAGCTGCCCGGCATTTTTTCCGAAGCTATGATGATTAGCGTGCACGACTTATACCTCGTCACATCAAACGATATTACCTCTAAATTTATATAGTTCAGTTATAGACGCCACTTCCTCTGCAATTTTCAATATAACTGGCGACAGACTCATTTTATTTAAAGTGCCAATGACTCCCTCATGGAGATATTGCTACGCCCTGTCTACAAAGCACCTTAAGGTGACCGCTCCCAACTAGAACCCTGCTATTAATTTATTACCGTTTAAATATTTCTGTTAAAGTGGGTTGTCCAAACATTTTGCTATCACCAGTAGTTTCGTGCAAGACGCGCATTTAACAATCGATGATAAGCATCATATATTAACACTGCTCGATGCATTTCTTTACCGCGATATTGTACTTAAACTAGCGACCGAAAAATTTGACCTCACGCCATTAATCAATCGCTTTTTATTAAGAATTTAGCACTCTATTCAATCTCCTGATGTAACTCTTGAGTCACTGCAGCTATAATCTATCTTGTTGGTGGAGCTCAGCTTCTTAGCATGTTAAAAGCCGGTTAAATGCTGCGATATGAGAAGCGGTTCATTATCGCCAAGGAACACTATTTTTCGAGCAGATTTGGATGTACCAAGATACTGTTCCCAATCCAGTCACGACAATATCAAACAATAACAACCGAGTGGACAACCTGCTGATGGACATACAATATTCATGTGTTGGATGTGGTAAATGCTGCAATGATCACCATGTTCCATTGACGCTTAACGAATCTAAACGATGGGCGACAGATGGAGGGGCAGTAATCATATTGGTAGAAGCGTTTCTTGAAAATGGTTATGGCATACCAGAACATCAATTGAACCACGCACGCAGTCGCTCCCTTCTGGTCTCAAGTGGTGAAGCCAGAGCTTATATTGCGATTACATTCGCTGCGTACAATGCCGGCCCATGTCGAAATTTGAATTCAGATAATATGTGTAACATTTATGAGCGTCGCCCGTTGGTGTGCCGAATTTATCCAATGGAAATTAATCCTCACATCCCATTGCGACCAGTTACAAAAGACTGCCCTCCGCATTCATGGGAGGCAGGGCCAGATTTGATTATTGGTGGCAAGCTGGTCGATTCTGAGTTAGCGACTCTGATCGAGCAATCCCGACAGGCGGACCGGGACGAAATCATTACCAAGGAAGCGATTTGTACTCAATTGGGTATCTGCACGACTGCGTTGAAAGGCGATGGTTTCGCTACCTACTTACCAGATATGCCATCTTTCGCCGCAGCGATAGAGCAGGTTCTGGGACAGTCGATTATTCCTCCCTCCGAGTCCAACTGGTGCTTTCAACTTTCACGCGACTCTATTACAGACGCAATGAAACTTCATGGCGCCAAAATATCGAATTCCGGCACAGGTATCTATACCTTTATCCCATTGCAACAGGTAAGCTCAGCACTTGGAAAGTGATGTGAAATAGCGCTCTGCTACAAGCGCGCAGCGTGTTTAATTCGACGAACTTATTGTGTTATTTGCGGCGCGTCAATGAGTAGAGCAACGGTTAGATAGTTGTCTTTAAAGTGCGATTTCAAAAAATGCGCCAGGGATGGCATACATTTCTTAAATTGCATTTACAAACTGTGCACCACTTGATGCAACCCGGTGTATTTATGAGGTTTTTTGGTTTGACACATCATTTTCAATTTAAAAAAAAGGCCGTATAAATACGGCCTAAAGTCGGAGAACGAGGAGCGACCCCTATTTTTCACCCAGTCCAGAGTGAAAACCTTAAAATTGACAATGCAAATAATCTTTACAGTTTGACCTGTATCAGCGCCAACTTATTTAGAGCTTCTCTCAACACAACCCCTAAGATACTGTTTAGATGACGACGACCTCTCTGTAGAGAGCAACTTCAATGTCTCGATGAATCTCCACGTCGAAAGGTATCCAGTGCCAATCGATCCTGATCCCGAAATGCTATAAGCACGAGGCTGCCAGCAAATATAATCAAAGAAGGATAGAAAAGTACATTGCTGCCCTCATACATCCAACCCCACGGATCAACAACAGACTTCATAACGGCAAAGAGCGAGGCCGCGTTTAACAAAAGTTGTACGGGGTAGGTCCAGCGCCGTGCCAAACCCCAAACCACCAACAGCCCGACCAGTATTTGTAGCGCCCCAGCCACCTGAAGGGCTGAATCTAACGTCAGGACCCCAAAATAAAACTTGCTCGCGACTGCCTTGCTATGCTCCAGGTTGAAAATCTTATCTGCCCCCCAGATAACGAGTAACCAACCAAGTGAGATTCTTAAAAACAGCAGGGTCCAATTTTTCATAACGTTATTTTTCCGTTTCACACCTATACCGGAATTTGGTCTAGGTCATAGTAATAGGCGCCTGAATACATGCGTCATTGTTTGCTGGCTCTATGACGAGTCATGAACCTTCGATCCAAATAGTCTTTCCACTTTCCTATAAAAGATCCTTCTGCAATAAATCCCGCCCAACTCATCATCGCTCCTCCCTCACCGTCGGATAGCAAGGCTAGCGCAATTCGTTGCGGAACGTAGTTGGTAAATAGCTCCCCTTTAAGCGCAGACGCCAGGTTGGCAGCCAAAACAGGTCCTTGTCGGACTGCATAGACACCATTTCGTGGGGTGTCAACAAGGTTGGCGCAATCACCTGCTGCAAAAATTTGTGGGTGAGAAACACTCTGCAGTGTGGGCGACACCTGGATGAATCCCTGTTCATTACAGCTAAGACCAGACTCGCAAAGCCACCCTAACGGGCTAGCGCCAGTGGTAAGGATCAGTCTTACACCTCTCCAAACAATTTCACCTTTGGATATGAGTGCCCCTCCTAGAATTCGGTCGACCGGGCAGCGCTCGTGGAGCTCAACACCCAGTTGATGTAGATGCCTAATTGCAGCACCACGCAAAGCAGGTGCATGTCCCGCCAAAATATTCGCGGCGCTAAAAAGCGCTAGCGATGGCACTGTTCGAGCTAGTGCTAGAGCCAGCTCTACCCCGGCGGCACCACCTCCTAATATCGCAAGTCTCTGAGGTTTCTTTTGCCATTGCTCCCAGCGTGAGATAAAGCTAGAAAATGGCTTAACTGGTAGCAACTCCATGCCTGCATCCTCCGATTCCGGAGGTCTAGGTAATGAGCCTAAGTTTAGTGAAATCCATTCACTTTGTAGCGTTTCACCGGTATCTAGGTGAAGTAAATTAGCTTCTGGTTGGAGTGATGTAACGGCAGAGCTTATAAACTCAATACCTGCTGCCTGACAAAGAGGTTGCAAGTCAATACGGCACTGATCAGTTTTGTAGCGACCGGTTAACAAGCCCGGAAGCATGCCGGAATACCAAGCGTGTTGATCGGGAGAAATTAAACCTATCCGTCCACCGGGAGGTTTATCGCCTGCCCACAAACGCAGAACACCGAGGTGCGCATGACCCGCTCCCGCGAGCAACAAATCGAATTTATTGCTCACGAGATTTTGTCGCTCGGGGCCAGTGTCTCAGCCGGACGTTGACTTCGACCTAGACGCCATTGATGAAACTTGCCCAACCAGCGCAATGCTCGTTGGGGGGCGTGCGCCCTCTTCCATTCACCCGCCGCATACTTGTTAGCTTCAGCTAGTGTGGGATAGATATGGATGGTGCTGAGGATTTTGTTAAGCCCGTAACCATGCTTCATCGCCGCTACATATTCGGTGATTAGGTCACCGGCATGTTCACCAACTATGGTCACGCCGAGGATACGATCTTTGCCTGGCTCTGTTAGCACCTTGACGTAACCATGTGCGGCCTCATCAGCGATGGCGCGATCGAGATCGTCAAGTCCATAGCGAGTAACCTCATAGGCAATGCCTTGAGCTTTAGCATCCAATTCGTTGAGACCTACACGCGCCACCTCAGGATCAGTAAAGGTGGCCCACGGAATCACTCGGTAATCCACCTTAAACCTTTTAAAACCACTAAATAGACCATTTACGGCGGCATACCATGCCTGATGCGCCGAGGTATGGGTAAACTGATAGGGGCCAGTAACATCTCCTACGGCAAAGATGTTTGGGAAGCGCGTAGCCAAATATTCGTCGGTCTCCAATGTGCCGTTGGCGCGTACCTCGAGCTGCAGCTCCTCAGCGCCAAAGCCTTTTACGTTAGCGACCCGCCCCAAGGCCAGCAGTACCTCGTCGAAAGGTAACAGCACCTCTTCACCATCAACCAAGTTGCTACATACGAGTTGTCGCTGACCATTGGCCAACTCAAATCGCACAGCTTTGTGTTGGAGACGTAAATCAACACCGTCACCGCGCAGGCTAGCCATCACCGCTTCGCTGGCTTCGATATCTTCACGAATAAGGAGGCGTTCGACCATTTCAACCTGAGTAACAGCACACCCTAGGCGCTGGAATGCCTGCGCCAGCTCACAACCAATCGGCCCACCACCGAGAACTAGCAGCCGCTTAGGACGCTCGCGCAGATCCCAAATATTGTCAGAGGTAAGCGGCTCCACCAATTCGATACCTGGAATTCTAGGCACAAGCGGCCGTGCGCCTGTAGCGATGACAATGGACCTCGTGTTCAAGGTTTGGCCATTGACTTCGACTGTCCATGGTGAGGTTATCTTCGCCTTACCCTCCACAACCTCAACACCGAGCCCGGTATAGCGCTCGATGGAGTCATGGGGCTCCACCTCTGATACCACTCGCTGAACACGCTGCATAACTGCGGCGAAATCCACCTCGCCACTGACGTTTTTGAAACCCAATTGCTCCGCCTTCTTTAGCTCATTGGCTAACTTGGCCGAGCGAATCAACGCTTTTGAGGGAACACAGCCTGTGTTTAAGCAGTCTCCACCCATTTTGTTTTTCTCGATAAGGGTTACCTTGGCCTTTACCGCCGCGGCTATATAAGCCGATACCAAACCGCCCGAACCGGCACCAATCACCACTAGATTTCGATCAAAAAACTTGGGCTTGACCCACCCTGAATAGACCTGGCGAGCCTTGAAAAAGCCAAGCAGCCTTCGCGATAGAATCGGCAATAGACCTAGCAGCACAAAAGCACCAAGCAATCCCGGTGACAGAATCCCAGCTAGAGACTCCAGTTGTCCCAATTCTCGTCCCGCATTCACGAAGACTAATGTGCCCGGTAGCATGCCTAGCTGACTGATCCACCAAAAGGAAGAAGCTGATAATTTAGTCAGGCCCATGGCCAAGTTGATCAAAAAAAACGGAAATACTGGTACCAAGCGTAAAGCGAATAGATAGGAAGCCCCTTCGCGCTCAATGCCCTTGTCGATACCCGCCAAGCGGCGACTAAATTTTGCTTGCACCCAATCGCGCAACAGGAACCGGCTGATAAGCATGGCCAAGGTTGCCCCCAGAGTCGAAGCGAACGACACCAGTAAGGTGCCGCCAAGCAAACCGAACAATGCCCCTGCGACCAAGGTCATCAAAACTGCGCCGGGTAGTGAGAGTGCGGTGACGACGACATACAGTAGAAAGAATATCCCCCCAATTAAAAAAGGATTGGCCTCAACCTGGGCGTTCAACGCAGCTTGTTGGGCCTTAAGGGTCGATAGATTGAGATATTCACCAAGATCAAGGGCAAAAAAGCTGGCTATCAAGCCAAAGATCACTGCCAGTACTAGTAGCTTACGAACATTCATGGGAGACAGGCATCCTGTAGAGGGTTGGATTGGCATAGATGAAATCCGTGCAGCAGCGCCGAATGAGGCGTGCCGCTGGGCCCTTCGATCAGACGGTTCCAATATGAATAAGCTGCGGGGCTTTCTGATGGCCACTGTCGGCTGAAGTCGAGGAGAAAGTTTGTCTGGTCATAGACCAATGGTATTGCTTCCACAAATAGGTCATTTAACTGCGTTCTATATATCGCCAACGGATGTTGAGAGTTCGCGATTCGACTGACCAAGCCATAATGCGTACCGGCAAAATTGGGCATACCGGCTGCGCCGTTGTTGATTACAACGCCCTCTGCCATCTTCAGTGCAGCCGGTGTGCATGTGTGGCTAGTCGCAAGTACCGAGACCCGTTGTTCGGTCATCCAGGTAGCCAGTTGTCGACGGCGAGAGGCGTTTTGTAAGGCCTCACGCGAACACTGCCAACCAGCCAGAGATTGCTCATCCCCATGAGTAATGGCTATACGATGACCATTTACGTTCACCAACGCGTAGGCCGGCCTGCTTGCCATTTGCTCGCGGAGCCCAGGCAAGCCCATGAGCGTTGTACGCAAAGTACGATGTATAGCGTTGGACCAGTCAACAGTGTGTTCCGCAACGCTGTCAGGATAAGCGCAGCCACAGCCAGCGCCATTATCCCCACTACGTCCGAGCTCGGTTTCAACATTCCCGCGCAGGGGTAAGTGCTTAATGAGCCGTTCTTCTATCTCGAGGAAAAGTTGCTGATCGCGATCAAACCAATGCGCGTCACCGTTGAATACAGCTTGCGCACCCGGCTCCTGCAGTAACAACTGTTCAAGCGCATCCAACGCCTGGAGATTGCCGTAAAGTCCTCCTACTACGTAGAGGCTCTGGCAACTCAGCTGTGTCTCACCACTGAATGCCGCCGAAGATAGCCGGTAATCCAACGGGCAATCGCGACCAGGACGCAAAGTCATTTTCAGGCCTCGCCACGCGCCGGATAATCTTTGGCAATGATGTAATCGACTGCTCCAAGAATTTCATCGAAATGAGGGCGAGCGAAAGGCATGGTATTGATTGAGGCCATGTACAAGGTGCCATTGGGGCGGATCAGATATACCCCGGGCTCCGAGAACAGCGCGGGCTCATCGGAACCTGGTGTAGCTTTTGAAATGTATAGACCCCAGCGTCTAGCCTCCTCAATGCTCAAGCCGTAGCCTAGGCGTACGTTATTGATCGTCCAAATCTCTTGCGTTTTCTCGGCGCGCTCCCGGCTGTCACTAGAGAGAGCAATGACTTGAACACCCTTTTCGGCAAAACTTCCCACATGCCCGTTGAGCTCTTGCAGAGACTTACGGCAAAGCGGGCAATGCAGCCCTCTGTAGAACACCAATAACGTAAAATTCGCAGGGGGTTCAGCATTGAGGGTCCATTGCCCTTCCGGCACAAGTGATACATTCAAAGACGGCACTGGTTGACGAGGCATCAGCAACAACATAGCAATCTCCTAACAGTTCTCAGGTTGAGGAATTAACCCAGGCAACAGGTAGCCCAGGGTGCACAGCATTAAGCCGTAAAGATTGGCGCCAAGAAGCAAGGCATATTTACCCTCACCAATGGCCCAGCTTTCCGGTACCCAGCCAAGGACGAGTGATACACCCAATGCCATGCCAATCCAGAAGCTCAAGTGAAAACTCAACCAAGTTGGGCGCACCAAACCATGAAGGATGAAAACGGGAGCAAGCCCTATCACCATCGTTCCACTGATGGTGGTTGCCTTAAGAATATCGGTACCGGCCATCATCGGTATGTTGCCTAGTACGGCAAAAACCACCATCGCCGCCATTCCAGCGCCGATAGCCTTCCGCCCTAGGTCATGTCCGGCTAGTGCTGGCAATTCACGCCCAGCCAACTTGGCCAAACTGGAGAAGGTCGAGTCCAAGGTAGATCCCGCCGCAGAGACCATCACCACTGTCATCACCAGCAGGGCCACTACACCCATAGATTTCGCCAGTGCTGCCGGCACGTTGTCCGATACAGCGATATGAACCAGGCTGGCGTGAACCCCAATCAAGCTGAAGGCGAGGATCGAGAAAAAACCCAACACGCCGGCGATTACAAAGGAGCGGCGCATGGTTTTCTCTTCACTGATAAAACCGCGATCTGTTAGTACTGGGTCGTGGAACGGATAACTGAACACCTGTAATCCGGCGACAAGCAGCAGATCCACACCCGAATCGAGTGCCCAATGACTGGTACTGGCCAGTTCGATTGCACTGTGTTGTGGCAACACCAACCCGAGTACCCAGATCAGTGCTATTAAAAAAATTGCTGCTTGCGCTGCATCGGTCACGATTGAGCTGCGTAGACCGCCACGCAGGCTGTAGGCCAGGGTCACTGCGGTGAACAATAAGGCCGCAGCAATGAACGACAGACTGCCGGACTCTCCATAGTACCCCCCTACTACCGCCGTATTACTCCACACCTCATTGAACAGGCGTATCAAAATCGCGGCTGTAAACGCGAGAGCCGCCGCCCGCCCATAGTGACTAGTCAAAAAGCTCACAAGGCTGGTAGCGCCAAAACGTCGGCGTAATCGAAAGATGACGAATCCGGCCAGAGGAATTGATAGCCAGTAGGTCGCATACGCCAGACCACCCACCAGACCATAACTGGCCCCCAGATTGGCAGCATTGGTCACTGATTTTGCAAAAATCCAGCTAATGAAAATGCTGGAGGTCAGCAGCCAGGGCGCTGCACTGCGACCTTTTGCATCTTCTCCGTGAAAAAAGCCTCCTACGGTTACTGCGCGTGGTGACAGGGCGATCATAATCACGCCATAGACCACCAAAAAACCCCAAAAGAACACACCCAGTAAGCTATTCGTCTCCATTAAGATCATCCCTAGTCCTTGAGTGCGCCAGTACAACTTGAACCTTGACCTGCGGTACAGGCGTAGCAATGATCTCGAGTAACAATCGGATTACCTTCTAAACTTTGGGCATTGAGCAAATCACGCAAATGAGGTCGATCGCGACCGATCAGGTCTGACAGTGGTAGTTCGAGCATCTGATTGAAGTCGCAGTCATATAGATAACCCTGCCAGTCGACACTGACCAGGCTGCGGCACATTACGGCTTCGAGATTCTCTGGGCGGTAGCTGTCACGCAACAATTGCATGTAGCTGTTGAATTGACCTTTACTCACCAGGGTGCTGCCAAAGCGGGCAATCGGTTGGTTGGTAATGGTGAGTAGGTGGTTGAAGTGAATACCAAAGTCCTCGGCCAGATGGACTTTGTAGTCTGCTTCAAGCTGCGCCTGAGGTGGGGGAAGATTTGGGCCTTGCGGGTTGTAAACCAAGTTCAAGGTAAGACCACTGCCGTCGATGCCGTACCCCAAGGCATTGAGTTTTTTAAGCCCCTCAATGCTGGCATCGAAAACGCCGTCACCGCGTTGTTTGTCGACGTTTCCCCGTGAGTAGCATGGCAAGGATGCACTGACTTCAACCCGCTGTTGCGCTAGGAAGTCGGCTAGATCCTCATAACCCGGCTCACTCAAAATCGTCAGATTGCAGCGATCAATTACACGTAAACCTTCGCGCCGCGCATGGATGACAATCTCCCTGAAGCGCGGATGCATTTCAGGCGCTCCACCCGTTAGGTCGAGCGTATGAACCGGATGTGCATCAATAACCTGGTGCAGCAACACGAGACTTTCATCGGTCATGGCTTCAGTGCGTGTTGGCCCGGCGTTGACATGACAATGCAAGCAGCGTTGGTTACACAAATAGGTAAGATTGACCTGCAGGGCTTCTAGCTGACCTCGGCGTATTGACGGGAAATCTAGAGCGTTCAGGAGAGGTAAGGTCGCGTGCATAGCAAGGGTTACTCTTGGGAGCTTCTGAGTTTGAGACTCAAGACAGGCCTGCGTTACAAACTAGCCGCTTGTATTTTGCTAGCGATATCGTCAAACCCTCCTAGAACCAGATCAGGCACCACACCCCAAGGATCAAAAATCACCGTTGGATCGCGACGTAGCCAAGCGGTACGCAAACCGTAGTTAGCGGCCCCAATGACGTCGAAAGGATTGCTGGAGACCAGCCAAACCTCTCCTGCGGGCACCTCACATTGTTTGACGAGGTGTTCATATACAATTGGGTCCGGCTTGAAGGACCGCACGTCCTCAACGCTCAATACATCAATAAAGCTCTCTCGTAGCGTTGCATACCGCAAGAGGGCGTCGATGGCAGTTCGACTGCCGTTGGAGAAAGCAAACAGTCGGAGCTTTGAGCTTTGCAAGTCAGCCAGCCCGCCTTTCACGTCATCGAAAGCCTCCAGCTCTGTATAGGCATGCATCGCCTGCTCCTGCTCTGAGGTGCTAAGCGTCACACCATGGCTCTCACAAGCGAACAGAAGGGCGTCATGCGTACAAACAGAGAAGTCCTGATAATCGCGCATCAGTCCTCGTCGAAAGCTGTATTCCAACTGCTTCTGTCTCCAAAGCTCCGAGATAACCACAGATTTTTGGCCAGCCAGCAATCCCAAGGCTCTCTCTACGGATTTTGTGTTGATCAACGTTCCGTAGACATCGAAAGCGATTGTTGGAGTCATCTGGAGATCCTCAGTAGTGACGCTGATGCGGTCATATACGAACCGATCAGTCCAATTATAGGCAAAAAAATATCAGAAATTCGCCATGATTATTTCAATAACTGTAAGAATTTCTTTCCGAGCAATCCCGGATTTGACCTGAGTACGCAAACCACTCATCGCACAATGCATAAAAAGGGCAAGTGACGCGGGGTCTTTAGACTGGGATACCTCGCCACTTATTTTGGCTTGTTCGAAAGCTTCAACGAAGACTTCGCGAAAACGGCGAGTTGCAAGAAATATTAGCTTTTCTACAGATGGGTCATTGGTCGAAAACTCGTTTGCGACGTTCACGAGCATGCATCCACGCGGCCCGTATCCAGGGGCTACGTCCTCAAGAACCGAGTTCAAACAGTTGCGAATGAAAGCCAAGGGGCTGGCAGCCCTGCCCAGCTCCTCACGCATCAAGACAGCTCGCATATCGAAGTAACGGGTAAATGCAGCTTCAAACAAACTCTGCTTGTTACCAAAACTATCGTAGAGACTACTTTTCGACAGCCCAGTAGCTTGCAGTAGATCTTGCAGGCTGGTCGCTTCATAACCTTTGCGCCAAAAAAGCTGCATTGCGCTTTCTAGCACATATTCAGGGTTAAAAATTCTTGGGCGTCCACGATTCATGGGTGGATTATGGACTATTCGGTTCGCTATAGGAAGTGAGCCCCAAACACCAAGTCAGGAAGGATAAAGTCAATTTTTCCAAGGTGTATGAGCACTTAGGTTCCGCGCTATACCCTGCTGCGGCTTTCACTAGTCAATTTCTCCACCGATGTAAGGACGCAAGCGTGCACCATAGCAATGCTTTTGACGCTGAGCGTCCAGCGGAGCTCCGCTGTCGTAGGCGTGCAAATCACTTGCTGAATTTGTTGAGATGTAACAACACGCACTGAAAGTCATCTATGTGAACAATCAACGCTCAACCCAGGTGAGGCACTACCGGAGCACTTGATCACTTTCTTGCTAGGTCAAGTCAAAATGGCTCATGGTTTTGCTGCTGAAAGTGGATGCCTCATTTGGACCTCGAAATATTGCTATTCGTAGCGTAAGGTCCCAGTGCTGCTACTGTGGATGACTTGACGACGTGGTGCTATGCCTATGTTCGCCTCCCAATAACCTTGGCATTGATATGAAAACACTTGCTCGGCTCGGTATCTGCCTTCTGCTTTGCATTGCCCTTCCCTTCAACGGGATTGCGGGGCTTGCTGCGGCCACAGAGCTTTGCCCGATGAAGGCAGCAGGTGCGCCAAGCATCGGCGACAAAGCCCACAATTGTTGTCAAGACGAGGGTAACCGCTCTGACCATGGAAACCCCTGCAAACCCGGCCAGGAATGCAAGACCGGCTGCATGCTGCAAGTACTGATCATAAGAACACCGCCCACAGTACCAACCCGTATTGACGCTCAATTATTCAACGATTTCTTACCCGCCAGAACCCCGCTTGCAGTTTGGCGACCTCCTCGTACCTGATTCCTGTACCACACCGAGTTCCATTCCACGCTAGTGGGATGGCATATCTGCGCGCATATCTAATGAAGCGCGCAGTGAAACATCACAGGAATCGTGAGTATGAATCCCAAACGCTATTGCACAGGGTGGCCCGTCGTGGCTGCCCTGGCGGCAAGCGTACTCGCACTGCCGAGTCTCGCCGCCCCTCTAACACTCGATGAAGCCTTGCGACTGGCCGAAAGCAATGCTCCATCGCTGACCGCCCAAGCCGCCAAACTGCAAGCCGCCAGTAATGCAGCCATTCCAGCCGGCGAACTACCCGATCCCAAACTGCTGCTGGGCGTACAGAACTACCCCATTGGCGGTCCGAATCGTTGGACTATTGACCAGGACTTCATGACCCAGCAATCGGTTGGAGTTAGGCAAGAAGTACCCAATCGTGACAAACGCAAAGCACGTATCGAGGTCGCTGATGCCGCCGTCGATCGAGCAGCGGCCGAAGGTCGTGTCGAGCGCTTGAACGTCCGTCAGGCCACGGCACTGGCCTGGATCAGCAGCTATTCCATCGAACGTAAAGAGGTCCTGTTCCAGGACTTTTACAAAGAAAATCGTTTGTTGACCGAAACCATTCGGGCACAGATCGCCGGTGGTCGTGCCCAACCTGCCGATGCAGTGACACCCAAGCAGGAGGCGGCTCAATTAGCGGATCAACAGGACGACCTAATCCGCCTGCGTGCTCAAGCCCGGGCTGGGCTTAAGCGCTGGATTGGGCCGGCGGCCAACGACGAACCAACTGGTGGCTTGCCGCAATGGCCCGTCGAGACCTCTGGTTACACCCGCAAACTGCAACATCACCCCGCGCTGGCGGCCTTTGTGCCGATGACTCGCGAGGCGCAAGCCAAGGTGCGTGAAGCCGAGGCGGAAAAGCAATCCGACTGGAGTTGGGAACTCGATTACCAACACCGTGGCCGTCAGTTCGGTGACATGGTCAGCGTGCAGTTCAGTTTCGATCTGCCACTGTTTCCCGACTCCCGTCAAAATCCCAAGATCGCTGCCAAACACGCTGAACTGAACCAATTGGAGGCTGAGCGTGAAGTCACTGTGCGTGAGAAAACCCAGCAACTGGAGGAGGACTTGGCCGAATACGAACGCCTGAATCGCGCCGTGCGCCGCAGTCAGGAAAGCCTGGTACCCCTGGCCAAAGAAAAGGTCGGACTGACCATGGCCAGTTACCGCGCAGGGAAAGGCAACCTGACGGCTGTCGTCGCAGCTCGACGTGAACTCATCGAGGTCCGACTCAAACAAGTCGACATCGAAGAGCAGCGAGCCCTGACCAATGCGCGCTTGTATTTCAATTACGGGGAAACCAGCCTATGAGCACTCGAATATGGAAAGCGGCTGTGTTGACTGGCTTGTCGGTCGCCCTAGGGGTTGCAGGCGGCTACTGGTTCGCTCAGCAGCGTATGAGCGCAATGCCTGATGCGCTCGCCGAGCAGAGTCCCAAGACACAAGACCAACGCAAGGTGCTGTATTGGTACGACCCGATGAAGCCGCAGCAGAAATTCGATAAGCCGGGCAAATCGCCCTTCATGGACATGCAACTCGTGCCGCAATACGCTGACGCTGCAACGAATGGCGCAGCCATCAGCATTGATCCAAGTCTGACTCAGAATCTCGGCCTGCGCCTGGCGACAGTCACCCGTGGAGTCCTCGCTTCCAGCCTGGACGTGGTCGGCGTGCTGGCGTTCAACGAACGGGATGTCGCCGTGATTCAGGCGCGTACTGCGGGTTTTGTGGAGCGGGTCTATGCCCATGCTCCCGGCGATATGCTGAAAGCCAATGCGCCATTGGCGGATATCCTGGTACCGGAATGGGCTGCAGCCCAGGAAGAATTCCTTGCACTTAAACGTCATGGTGATGCTGACTTGTTGGTGGCAGCACGCCAACGGTTGCACCTCACCGGGATGCCGGCGGCGCTGATTACCCAGGTAGAACGCAGCGGCAAGATTCAGCCTAACCTGACCCTCACCAGCCCCATTAGCGGTGTGCTGCAAGAGTTGGATGTACGTACGGGTATGACCGTGGCGGGAGGCGAGACTCTGGCTCGAGTCAATGGCTTGAGTAGCGTCTGGCTAGCCGTGGCCGTTCCAGAGTCGGAGACGGGATCGATCGTCCTCGGTCAAACGGTCGAAGCACGCCTGCCAGCCTTCCCTGGGACTGTGCTCGGAGGCGTGGTCAGCACGATTCTTCCCGAAACCAATCCGGACAGCCGCACCGTTCGTGTGCGGGTCGAACTCGCCAACCCTGATGGGCAACTCAGACCGGGTATGACGGCGCAGGTGCGCTTGAATCGTTCAACCGAGCAAAGCGTGTTGTGGGTGCCGAGCGAGGCCGTCATTCGCACCGGCCGACGCGTCCTGGTGATGCTCGCCGAAGACGCTGGTCGCTACCGACCCGTAGAGGTGCAACTCGGGCAGGAAAACGAAGGAAAAACGGTGGTATTGAACGGTCTGGAGGAAGGCCAGCAAGTGGTCTCCTCTGGACAGTTCCTGCTCGACTCCGAGGCCAGCCTCAAGGGCATCGTCGCGCGAACGCTGGAAATGCCACCACCTCCCGCAACAGCCTCAGCCTTTCATGAGGCGGATGGGCAAGTCGTACAGATCAATAGCAAAGACGTGACCCTCGCTCATGGGCCGTTCAAGACGCTGGGCATGCCTGGCATGACCATGACCTTCCCATTGGCGGACCCTGCACTCATGCAAGGACTCAAGGCGGGCGACAAGGTTCGTGTATCAGTCAGTCAAACCGACGATGGTTTGCGAGTCGAGCGTCTGGAAAAACTAGGGGGCCAGCCATGATCGCCGCCCTTATCCGCTGGTCAGTGGCCAACCGCTTCCTGGTACTACTGGCCACGCTGTTCGTCACGGTCTGGGGCGTCTGGTCGGTTCAGACCACTCCCATCGATGCACTGCCGGACCTCTCCGATGTTCAGGTGATCATCCGCACCCCCTACGCGGGGCAAGCGCCGCAAATTGTCGAGAACCAGGTGACCTATCCCCTGGCGACCACCATGCTCTCGGTACCGGGGGCCAAAACCGTACGCGGTTACTCCTTCTTCGGCGACAGCTTCGTTTACGTGCTGTTCGAAGACGGTACCGATTTGTATTGGGCCCGCTCACGAGTGCTGGAGTATCTGAGTCAGGTACAAAGCCGCCTGCCAGCTACGGCCAAACCGGCCTTGGGACCGGATGCCACTGGAGTAGGCTGGATCTATCAATACGCCTTGGTGGATCGCACCGGTGGACATGATCTGGCACAACTGCGCGCACTTCAGGACTGGTTTCTCAAGTTCGAGCTCAAAACCCTACCGAACGTGGCGGAAGTAGCCACCGTTGGTGGCATGGTCAAGCAGTATCAGGTGCAGCTCGATCCGCTGAAGTTGGCCAGCCTGGGCATCACGCAGTCGGAGGTGACCGAGGCGATTGGCAAGGCCAATCAGGAAACCGGTGGCGCCGTGCTGGAGATGGCGGAGACTGAATTCATGGTCCGCGCCTCAGGCTACCTGAAGACCCTCAATGACTTTCGCGCGATTCCACTCAAGCTCGGTGCCGGTGGCGTGCCGGTGACCCTTGGCGATGTGGCAACGATCCAGTTGGGGCCGGAAATGCGTCGCGGCATCACCGAACTCGACGGCGAAGGCGAGACCGTCGGTGGCGTGGTGATTCTGCGCAGCGGCAAGAACGCTCGCGAGACCATTGCGGCGGTCAAGGCCAAACTCGACGACTTGAAAAGCAGTCTGCCGGCGGGGGTGGAAATCGTCACCACCTACGACCGCAGCAAGCTGATCGATCGCGCCGTGGAAAATCTCAGCCACAAACTGCTCGAGGAGTTCATCGTCGTCGCGTTGGTCTGCGGGATATTCCTCTGGCACCTGCGCTCATCCCTGGTGGCCATTATCTCGCTGCCGGTTGGGGTGCTGATTGCCTTCATCGTCATGCGTCATCAAGGGATCAACGCCAACATCATGTCGCTGGGAGGGATTGCTATCGCCATCGGCGCCATGGTCGACGCCGCCGTGGTAATGATCGAAAACGCCCACAAGAAGGTCGAGGCCTGGCACGCGGCCCATCCGGGGGAAGAGCTGAAGGGCGAACATCATTGGCAGGTGATGACCGAAGCGGCGACTGAGGTGGGGCCGGCGCTGTTTTTCTGTCTGTTGATCATCACCCTGTCGTTCATTCCGGTGTTCACCCTGGAGGCTCAAGAGGGCCGCCTGTTTGGTCCCCTCGCCTTCACCAAGACCTACGCCATGGCTGCGGCGGCCGGACTGTCGGTGACCCTGGTGCCGGTACTGATGGGGTACTGGATTCGCGGGCGTATTCCCAATGAACAACAAAACCCGTTGAACCGTTGGCTGATCAGGATCTATCAACCGGCCCTGGACGCGGTGCTGCGTCGGCCCAAAATCACCATGCTGGTGGCGCTACTGGTCTTTCTCAGCGCGCTATGGCCGATCTCTCGCTTGGGTGGCGAGTTCCTCCCTGCGCTGGACGAGGGCGATCTGCTCTATATGCCTTCGGCCCTACCGGGGTTGTCAGCGCAGAAAGCGGCGCAGCTGCTGCAGCAGACCGACCGCCTGATCAAGACGGTGCCCGAAGTCGAGCACGTCTTTGGTAAAGCTGGCCGCGCCGAAACTGCCACCGATCCGGCACCGCTGGAGATGTTCGAGACCACCATTCAATTCAAGCCGCGCGAGCAGTGGCGCCCAGGAATGACCCAGGAAAAGCTTGTGGAAGAGTTGGATCGGGTGGTACGTGTCCCTGGATTAACCAACATCTGGATACCGCCAATCCGCAACCGTATCGACATGCTCGCCACCGGGATCAAGAGCCCGATTGGGGTGAAAATTGCCGGCACCAACCTGACGGAGATCGATGCGGCTACTCAGGCTGTCGAACGCGCGGCTAAGGACGTACCCGGGGTCAGTTCGGCCCTGGCCGAGCGACTGACCGGTGGCCGCTATATCGACGTGGATATCGACCGCAAGGCGGCCGCCCGCTACGGACTGAATATTGCCGATGTGCAGTCGATCGTGGCAGGGGCTATTGGCGGCGAAAACATCGGGGAGACCATTGAAGGGCTCGCCCGCTTCCCGATCAATGTGCGTTACCCCCGCGAGTGGCGTGACTCGCTCGGCGCCCTGGAGCAGCTGCCGATCTACACCCCCTTGGGGAGCCAGATCACCCTCGGCACGGTGGCGAAGATCAAGGTCAGCGACGGCCCGCCGATGCTCAAGAGCGAAAACGCTCGACCTTCTGGCTGGGTGTACATCGACGTGCGTGGTCGGGATATTGCCTCAGTGGTCGCCGACCTGCGCCGGGTCGTCAGTGAACAAGTCAAGTTGCAGCCAGGCATGAGCCTGAGCTACTCGGGTCAGTTCGAGTTTCTCGAACGGGCCAATGCAAGGCTCAAGCTGGTGGTGCCAGCGACGCTACTGATCATTTTCGTACTGCTTTACCTGACGCTCGCCCGCTTCGACGAGGCCTTGCTGATCATGGCTACCTTACCGTTCGCACTGACTGGCGGGGCATGGTTCCTCTATCTGCTGGGATACAATTTGTCAGTGGCCACCGGTGTCGGCTTTATCGCCTTGGCCGGTGTGTCTGCCGAATTTGGCGTGATCATGCTGATCTATCTGAAGAACGCCTGGGCCGAACGTGAAGAGCTTGGTGACAACACTGAGCGTGGGCTAATCGATGCGGTTCGCGAAGGCGCGGTGCAGCGGGTTCGACCCAAGGCCATGACAGTGGCCGTGATCATTGCCGGCTTGCTACCCATCCTCCTGGGTAGCGGTACCGGCAGCGAAGTGATGAGCAGAATTGCCGCCCCCATGGTCGGCGGCATGATCACCGCGCCACTATTGTCCCTGTTCGTTATTCCGGCGGCCTTTCATCTTTTACGTCGTCGCCACCTGAAACGTTGAACTGACTGTAAATCCGAGATGGTTGAAGTGAAAGGATTAGCTAGAACCTGATCTAGCGGATCCTTTCACCCAGTCCAATTGAGCCGTGTCGGTACCTGCCAGAACCAACAAACGCGACGTAGGCATGAAGTCTATGCAGCTGTCCGCCAATCTGGGCATGCACTCAGTACTCGAAAAAGCCATTCGCTATGGCATAGTCGGCGCGGCGAGAAGCGCTCCACCCTGTAACGAGGCAACAAGCGGGCAGGAAATGTTCCCCTCCCTCGAGTGGCAAGCACGCACAAGCTCAGATAGGGCAGCCTCCATACGTTTCAAGTCTGCCATCTTCTCTCGCACGTCTTTAAGCCTGTGCTCTGTCAGGTGGCTGGCTTCCTCGCAGTGAGTACCGTCCTCCAGTCGCAGTAATCCAGCAATCTCGTCCAGGCTGAAGCCTATACGCTGCGCTGACTTTACGAATCGTAACCGCGCTACATCCGCGCCTCCATAACGGCGAATGCTGGCGTAAGGCTTATTGGGGTTGTCTCAGAATTCGGAAAATAAAGCACGCTAAGGCGTAGTCAACCCGTGACTCCCCCCGCGCCGACACCGTGAGCTTCGTTCCGTCTTGTAGTGACGCAATGAGCGGGCAGGACACGTTCCCCTTTCGCGCATGGCAGGCGCACACCAGTTCAGACAGCACGGCCTCCATGCGCGTCAAGTCGGCCATTTTCTCGCGCACGTCCTTAAGCATGTGTTCCGCCAAGCTACCAGCTTCCTCGCAATGTGTTCCGTCATCTAGCCGCAGTAGCTCGGCGATTTCATCCAGAATGAAACCCCGCCGCTGGGCCGATTTCACGAAGCGCACCCGCGTTACATCCGCCTCGCCATAGGGCTTGTCTGGTTCCGGCAGCAGTTCCTTGCGCTGATAGAGCTGGATGGTCTCCACATTGACCCCGGCTGCCTTGGCGAAATTGCCGATGGTCAGGTTCTCCAAATTGTGTTTGATGCTGCTTGATTCCGTACCTGACTACGGGATTAACCTTAACCCATCGATCAAATGCTCGAAAGGAGAAATGCATGTCTGAACCATCAAACGGGCGCGCCCCTCTTGTCGCCGGGGGGCTGGCGGCGATTCTCGCCTCGACTTGCTGTCTTGGGCCGTTGGTTCTGATCGCACTGGGATTCAGCGGGGCCTGGATCGGCAACCTGACGGTGCTCGAACCGTACCGTCCGCTCTTCATCGGTGCTGCGCTCGTGGCGTTGTTCTTCGCCTGGCGGCGCATTTTCCGGCCAGTACAGGCATGCAAGCCGGGCGAGGTGTGCGCAATTCCGCAGGTGCGGACCACCTATAAGCTCATTTTCTGGATCGTTGTCGCGTTGGTCTTGGTCGCGCTCGGTTTTCCCTATGTTGTGCCATTTTTTTACTAATCAGGAGTTCACCATGAAAAAACTGTTTGCCGCCCTCGCTCTCGTCGCCGTTGTCGCTCCGGTGTTGGCCGCCACCCAAACCGTCACGCTATCCGTGCCTGGCATGACTTGCGCTGCCTGTCCGATCACGGTCAAAAAAGCCATCTCGAAAGTAGATGGCGTCAGCAAGACCGACGTGATTTTTGACAAGCGTGAAGCTACGGTGACCTTTGACGACGCCAAGACCAGTGTCCAGGCACTGATGAAGGCAACCGAAAACGCCGGCTATCCATCCACACTCAAGAACTGATCATGCAAAATCCGAAAACACTGATGCGTGTCGGCGTGGTTGGCGCGGTGCTGGTAGCGCTGTGCTGCTTTACCCCGATTCTGGTTATTTTGCTCGGTGTTGTCGGCTTGTCCGCCCTCACCGGATATCTGGACTACGTACTGATGCCCGCCCTTTTAGTATTCATCGGTTTGACCATTTACGCAGTCCGGCGCAAACGCAAAGCCGATGCTTGCTGCCCACCAAGTGGAATAAGAGGAAAAAAATGATTGCAATAACTATAGACGGGATGACCTGCATGTCCTGCGCCACGCACGTCAAGGACGCTTTGGAAAAACTTCCCGGCGTAAGCCATGCCTTGGTGTCCTATCCCGAGAGCAAGGCGCAGGTACTGGCTGACACTGGCGCCAGTCGCGACCAGATGCTGGTAACTATCGCAGCGCTGGGTTATCGGGCCGCTTTCGATGAGGGGTCCAATAAACGCGACTCCGGCAAGATTCCGGCAACCGACAAGCCCGGGAGCGGTTTACACATTGCCATCATCGGTAGCGGCGGTGGCGCTATGGGAGCGGCGCTGAAGGCCGTCGAGCAAGGCGCGATGGTCACGCTGATCGAGCGCGGTACCATCGGCGGCACTTGCGTCAATATCGGCTGCGTGCCGTCCAAGATCATGATCCGTGCCGCCCACATCGCCCATGTGCGCCGCGAAAGCCCATTCGACGGCGGCATCGCGGCGACTGTGCCGGTGATTGACCGCAGCAAGCTGCTGGCCCAGCAGCAGGCGCGCGTCGATGAACTGCGGCACGCCAAGTATGAAGGCATCCTGGTAAGTAATCCGAGCATCACCGTACTGCGCGGCGCAGCCCGCTTCAAGGATAGCCAACACCTCGTTGTACATATGACCGAAGGCGGTGAGCGTACAGTGGCATTCGACCGCTGCCTGATCGCCACCGGCGCCAGTCCAGCCATTCCGCCGATCCCCGGCCTGAAAGACACGCCGTACTGGACCTCCACCGAGGCGTTGGTCAGCGACACCATTCCCGAACGCCTGGCCGTGATCGGCTCGTCGGTGGTGGCGTTGGAACTGGCGCAAGCCTTTGCCCGGCTAGGCAGTCAGGTCACGATCCTGGCCCGCAGCACGCTGTTCTTCCGCGAAGACCCGGCAATCGGCGAGGCTGTCACAGCCGCCTTCCGTGCCGAGGGCATCGAAGTACTGGAACACACACAGGCCCGCAATGTAGCGTATTCAGACAATGAATTCGTGCTCACCACGGAACACGGCGAAGTACATGCCGACAAGCTGTTGGTCGCTACCGGCCGGACACCAAATACACGCCGCCTGGCGCTGGAAACGGCGGGCGTGGCTGTCAATGCGCAGGGCAGCATTGCCATCGACAAAGGCATGCGCACCAGTACGCCACACATTTATGCTGCTGGCGACTGTACTGACCAGCCGCAATTTGTTTATGTCGCAGCGGCCGCCGGCACCCGCGCGGCCATCAACATGACAGGCGGGGATGTTGCCCTCAATCTGGGCGCAATGCCAGCGGTGGTGTTCACCGATCCGCAAGTTGCTACTGTGGGCCTGACCGAGGCCGAAGCGCATGCACAAAACATCGAGACCGATAGCCGTACGCTGACACTCGACAACGTGCCTCGTGCGCTCGCCAACTTCGACACACGCGGTTTTATCAAGCTGGTCATCGAAGAAAGTAGCGGACGGCTCATCGGCGTCCAGGCGGTAGCCCCGGACGCGGGCGAGCTGATCCAGACGGCGGTGCTGGCCATACGTAACCGCATGACGGTGCAGGAATTGGCTGACCAGTTGTTTCCCTACCTGACGATGGTCGAGGGGCTAAAGCTCGCCGCACAGACCTTCAGCAAGGATGTGAAACAACTGTCCTGTTGCGCGGGTTGAGGAAAAGGAGGTGTTCAGTGAGCACTTATACAGTTCCCCGCTTAGCACATGGCGCGGGCGTTAGTGTGCATATCGTGCGCAATTACATGCTGCGCAGGTTGCTGCTACCGTTAGCACGAACTTCGGCGGACATTGTCTGTTCGACAAGACAGCCTTGCGGCGCTTGCGTTTCGTGCAATCCTCCTTTGAGGCTGGTATCGGCCTGGACATGCTAATGCGCTGTTCCGTGCGATGGACACCGAAAATAGGAAGGCTGCGACAGTGCAGCTTGTTGACATACGCAAGCTTGTTGAGTGCCGCTGTCAGGCGCCCGCTGGCCTGGATGCGCAGTTGGTAGAGCAGTCGAGCGAAATGGCACATGAAACAGCGGTTTTGACATGAACAATCCCGAGCATTTGCCCGATGGAGCAGGTAAGCCAATCACCGCTCACCTATGGGGTGTGCTTGCGGTTCTATCGTGCCCCTGCCATCTACCCATTTTCGCCATTGTTCTGGCTGGTACGACAGCCGGCGCCTTCATTGGTGAACACTGGGGTATCGCGGCACTCGCACTGACCGGTTTGTTTGTCCTGTCCGTGGCACGACTGCTACGAGTCTTCATGGGGCGATCATGAGCGATATCCCACACGCCGAATGGACTACGGCGCAACTGGCGTAGGTGGTTGTGTGCGGGCAGCTTTAGCTGCATTACCAGCCGATTGTCGATCTGCCCAGAGACAAGATTGCCGGCGCGGAAGCACTGGTGCGCTGGCGGCACCCAAGTCTCGGCTTGTTACTGCCGGGTCAGTTCCTGCCCGTGGTGGAATCGCCCGGTTTGATGCCGGAAATTGGCACATGGCTGCTACACGAAGCCTGTCGCCAGATGCACGACTGGCTACCTCTGCAATGGAGGCCGTTCCGTCTGGCCGTCAATGTATCCGCACGCCAAGTCGGAGCAGATTTCGATGGTCAAGTGCCGCCGATTATTTGGAGATCGGGCTGACCGAAACTGAAGTCCGCGCGTCTACGTGAAATCTGTAATTCATTGCTAGGTTCAGACCTGGATTTTAAATAGAAATGCGTTTTTTGGACCTCTTTTCAAGGTTTCAACCAGCGCCGGAGGTTTTCACACAGCCTGTATGGTTGTTCGTTCTCGCGCACCGTTACCTCATTAACCTGGAGAAATATCACGACTACCAAACGCAAAGTCGAAGTTTTTAACGCGGGCTGTCCCGCCTGCCAAACCGCCATCGAATTCGACAATCACATCGCATGCAGTTCGTGTGATCTCTCAACTCTCGATATGAACGACATCAATGTGGCGAAACGTGCCCATGATCTGGGTGTCCGCTCGGTGCCAGCAGTCGCCATAAACGGCCAGTTGGCTTCGTGTTGTTGTTCAGACGCTGGCGTCGAAGAGCAGGCGCTTCGCGCCGCGGACCTCGGTCAAGCCTAGACAGCATGCACGGGAAGGGTTACGGCCGCTCCCCGGATGCCGCGCGCCAGTAATTTCTTTGGATAAACGCTTGACCTTGGTGCTTACTCCAAGGGTTATCGTTCTTATGTCCCTATTGACTTTAAATGACGGGAGATATCATGAATTTCAGAGCATCAACACAGCGTATGTTTCTCACATTGACCATCGCCCTGATGGCAACCGGCGTACTGGCCGCACCGCCCACCTACCGGTTGTACGTAGACGGCCTGTCCTGTCCGTTCTGCGCCTATGGCATCGAGAAAAAACTGAACGCCGTCGAAGGCGTCGAAAGTCTTGAAACCAACATCAAGGACGGCACTGTGACCGTCACCATGAAGAACGGCGCACCGCTCAACGAGGCCGCAGCTAAACTGGCGGTAAAAGCTGCCGGTTTCAGTCTACGCAAACTCGAACCGGTTCAATCCGCCCCGGCGGAACAGACGAAATGAAGGTCGTGCTGAAGACAGGGTTGGCGACGTTTTGCCTAACGGCTGGAACCGCATGGAGCGCGCCGATCACCTTCAACACGGCGCTGCCAGTGCGCGAAGGTGGCTACGTCCTGCGCGAGCAGTTTGTCTTCATGAAGAGCGCCGACGACCCGACGCCGGCTGGGCACGACATGGAAGCAAGCGCCCTGGTATCGGTGCTGGGCTATGGCGTGACGCGGGACTTCGCGCTGTTCGGCATGCTGCCCTGGTTCGACAAGCGTCTGGACATGAGCAAGGGCGGGCAGGATCTATCCCGGCAGAAATCGGGCGTTGGCGATCTCACGGTGTTTGGCCGCTACACCGCCTATGAATTCAACGCACAGGGGAAAACTTTCCGTATCGCACCGTTCCTGGGCGTGAAGGCACCAACTGGTGAGGATAATGCCCGCGACGGTGTGGGGCGCTTGCCTCCGCCGGTCCAACTTGGTTCCGGTTCATGGGATGTGCTCGGTGGCGCTGTGCTCACCTATCAGACGCTGGATTTCGAGATCGACAGCCAGGTGAGTTACAAGGCCAACACCGACGCCAACGGCTTTCAAGCTGGTAATGTCGCCAGCCTCGACACCTCATTCCAGTACCGGCTGTGGCCGCGCAGCCTGGGCGCGGGTGTTCCCGCTTTTCTGTATGGAGTGCTCGAAGCCAATCTCGTGCATTCGGCCCGGGATCGCAGCGGCGGAGCCGACGACCCGAATTCGGGGGGCACCACGCTGTTCATCACACCCGGACTGCAATACGTGACCCAAAAATGGATAGTCGAGGCCGGCGTTCAGATTCCCGCCAGCCAGCATCTCAACGGCACGGCGCTGAAGAACGATTACGTTTTCACCACCGGCTTTCGCGTCAACTTCTGAGACCAAACCATGCAATTTCGATCGGCAGCCAAATGGGCTAAAAATATCGTGATCGCATCGGCAGCGCTACTCGCTGCCGGTTGGCTGGCCTTTGTGCCGTCGGCCAAGGAGCCGCCCTACACCTTTGTGACGGCGTGGGGCGAGAAAGGCGGCGCGCCCGGCCAGTTCAACGATCCGACCGGAATCGCCGTCACCGCCGACGAAGTGTTTGTTGCCGACTCGCGGAATGGCCGCATCCAGGTCTTCGATCGTGACGGCCATTTCAAACGCCAATTCGGGACGCCCGGGAAGAAACCGGGCCAGCTCGACCGCCCGATGAATCTGACTATCCACCAGGGTGAGCTTTACGTGGCCGAATACTTCAATGACAGGATTCAGGTTTTCAGCCTCGACGGCCAGTCCAGGCGCCTGATTGGCAAGTCCGGTAGCGGCCCCGGAGAATTCAATGCGCCTGGCGGGGTAGCGGTAGCGCGTGACGGCGATATAGTAGTGGCCGATTTCTACAATCAGCGCATCCAGCAGCTTACGGCCAACGGCGGCTTCGTGCGCCAATGGGGAACGACCGGCAAGATAGGCACCCGGGGCGGCGAGTTCAACTATCCCACGGACGTCGCTTTCGGCCCCAACGGCACCCTCTACACGGCCGACGGCTACAATGATCGGATACAGTCCTTTGGACCTGACGGGTCGTCATTGGGCAAGTGGGGCGGCCCGTTCGCCATGAACATTTTCGGCCCCTTCAACGGCTGGTTCGCAACCGTGACCGGCGTGACCGTCGATCAGCAAGGTAATGTTTTTGCGGCCGACTTCTACAATCATCGAATTCAAAAATTCTCCGCGGAAGGCAGGTTTTTGACGAGCTTCGGCGGAAAAGGCAGCGGCCCGGGTCAGTTCGAGCACGCCATCGCGGTTGCCGCAGCCAGCGACGGAACGATATTCGCGGTCGATTTCGCCAATAACCGAATTGAAAAGTGGACTCCGGCAAAGCCTTGACCATGGTGCGTACTCCAGGGTTTGTATTGTCGCTAACCAATTGGAGAAAGCCATGTACACCATCGGTAAAGTAGCCGCGCTGGCGGGAGTTAGTCCGGATACGCTGCGCTACTACGAAAAGCACGCCTGATCACACCCGCATCGAAAACCGCTGCGGGCTACCGTCTATACAACAATGAAGCCGTGCGTCGTATCCGCTTCATCAAACATGCCCAACACTGCGGATTCACGTTGTCGGATATTCACGAGCTTCTGACGTTGAAGCAGACCGGTAGCGCCTTTTGCGAGGACGTGCGCAGTCTAGGCATCGAGAAGAAGCTGCGTATCGAGCACAAACTGCTAGCCTTGCAGGCCATATCGTGCGCCCTCGATGAATTGATACAGGGCTGCGAAGGCGGCGAGGCAGTGACCGACAACTGTCCCATCCTGGTGGCGCTGGAAAACAGTCTCGCCGAGGCGGCCCGATGAGTGTCAAGATCGAACTCATTGCCGCGCAGGGATGCGACAAATGCGTAGCCGCGCAAGAACAGCTACGCGCCATTGCAACCGCAAAACTTGGCGACAACGAGGTCGCTCACGCACAGCGCAGTCGGCGGAAGCTGGCCAGAGTGTCGTGATCGGGGTGGCTGCCGGCTGCGAGGTAGAAAAAGGCGAGCGAGTCGTAAACGGCGCGTTCAATCTTGCGGTTGGAAAAGGTGCCGATGGCATAGTCATAGTCCAGCAAACTGAGCAGCACCTCGGGGTGATAGGCGGCGCTGCGCGTCCGCCAAAAAACCGGGTGAGCCATCACCTGCGCCATGTTGTGCGCCAGTTGGGTAACCTGCTGCCGGAGAGCCATATCGGAAAGCCTGCCGTGAGGGACTTGTTGTCGCTGAACCGCGGGACGTTGATGCACGTCATTTCGCTGCAGGCGCCCGCACGGGAAGATGATGATCGCCTCAAGGATCTGGACTTCATCCCGACAGGTATCGCGGGGCGCGATTTTGCACGTCGCCAGATGGCGGCGGCACCATGGAATGAAGCTGTCGATACCGGAATGAGTATCGTCGTACACCGTTGAGCTGTTTGCAGGGGTTGCTATGATGTCGAAGCGTAGCCTCAGGGTCTCTCCAAACCGGAACATTCGACCGTGACGTCATTCCTGCTCACCTACGAGTCCGCGATACGCCTGGGTGCCTTTACCGGCATCTTCGCCGTGATGGCGCTGTGGGAAGTACTCGCACCCAAGCGGCGCCAATCCATTGGTCGCTGGCAGCGCTGGCCCCCCAACCTCGGCATTGGCGTGCTGGACAGCGTACTGGTGCGACTGATATTCCCCACCGCCGCTGTCGGCGTGACGCTGTATGCCGATGCCCACGGCTGGGGAGCGTTCCATGCGCTGGACGTGTCGGGCTTGCTCGCGGTGGTGGCGTCGATTCTGCTGCTAGACCTGGCCATCTATCTGCAACACGTGATTTTTCATGCGGTGCCACTGCTGTGGCGGCTGCACCGAATGCATCACACCGATCTCGAGTTTGACCTGACCACCGGGACGCGCTTCCACCCGTTGGAGATTGTGCTGTCGCTAATGCTCAAGCTGGGCGTTATCGTCGCGCTGGGTGCGCCGGCGATCGCGGTGCTGCTCTTCGAGGTGCTGTTGAATGCCACTGCCATGTTCAACCACGCCAACGCGCGTCTGCCTCGGCGGTTGGACGCGGTTCTGCGCTGGCTGCTGGTCACGCCGGACATGCATCGCGTGCACCATTCGTGGCACCCGGATGAAACCAACTCCAACTTCGGCTTCAACCTGTCGTGGTGGGACCGGCTGTTCGGCACTTATCGTGCACAGCCGCGCGACGGCCATGCCGGCATGACCATCGGCATCAACCAGTTCCGCGATCCACGTGAGCTGCGCCTTGACCGCATGCTGTGGCAACCGACGCGCGGGCCGGTGAACAGCTATCCGATCAATGCGCGGCCCGAGGCCCCGGGTGGTGCAGACATCCCGTGAACGACCGCAAAAGCGAAGCTGGCACATTGACGCGTCATGGAGGTGCGCTGCCACCCCGGACTCAAAGCCCGGCGATTGTCATGGATGGTCGCCCGTTCGGGCGGGGTGACACTCGCTTCGTGATGCTTTCGCGAGCGCTATGAAATTTTCGCGCCGCAAGGCCCTTGACTCTGACCTTGGTCAAAGGCCCAGACTCGCGGCATGAACACACAAACTGCTCCACTCACCATCGGTGCCGTCGCCAAGCGCGTTGGCGTGGCGATCAACACGATTCGTTATTACGAACGCTTGGGGCTGTTGCCCAAGCCACCGCGACGTGCCTCAAACTATCGAAGTTGTGGGGATGGAGCGATCGCGCAGCTGCGCTTTAACCGCCGGGCCATAAATCCGAGCCTCACCCTGAAGGAGATTCTCGATCTGCTCACGCTCCCGCATAACCACCAGAAGGGGGTGGCTGCAGTGAAGCAGCGCGCACAGCTTTGGCTGGTGGCGCTGAATGCCCGCATTGCCGAGTTGCAGCGTGTGTGCGATGGGCTTGCACAACGGGTGGAGTCCTGTCCCGGCCACGGCGCACCCGACCATTGCCCGAGCTTGCGGGTGCTAACCCATGAGGAGATGTCGTCATGAGCGAACCGATAGCCTGTTGCCAGGGTGCCAGCCAGTCGGCGGACGCGATGGCGATCGATCCGGTGTGTGGGATGCAGGTGAATCCGGCGACCGCAAAACACGTCAGCATGCACGACGGGCAGACGTTCCATTTCTGCTCCGTCGGTTGCAAGACGAAGTTCGAGGCGGCACCGGCATCGTATCTGGTGGCTTCCGGCAAGCAGATTGCGGCGGGTAGCTGCTGCGCCGGCGAGACGGTCGCGACGCCCGATCATGCCGCAGCAAGCCTCACCCAAGAGAAGGATCCGGTCTGCGGGATGACGGTGGACCCGCACACCGCCAAGCAGCATGTTGAACATGCCGGTCACACTTACTACTTCTGTGGGCAGCGGTGCAGCGACAAATTCATAGCCGAACCACTGGCCTGGCTCGAAGGTCACGCGGCCCCGGGGGCGATCTACACCTGCCCGATGCACCCGGAGATCCAGCAGGTCGGACCCGGCGAGTGCCCCAAGTGCGGCATGGCGCTGGAGCCAATGCTGCCCAGAGAGGACGAAAACGACGGCGGCGAAGTGCGCGCCATGACCCGCCGCTTTTGGCTGCTGGTGGCCCTCACGCTGCCGGTGTTCCTGCTGGCGATGGGACCGCACCTATTCGGCTGGCAGCTGCCGTCACCATGGGATGGGATAACCCACTGGGTCGAGGCGGTGCTGGGGACGGCGATGGTGCTGTGGGGCGGGGCGCCGTTTTTCCAGCGCGGCTGGAATTCGCTCAGGCCTTGGCGGCCGAACATGTACACGCTGATCGGCGTGGGGACCGGCGTGGCTTGGCTCTACAGCGTGGTGGCATTTGTGCTGCCGGGGATCTTTCCGGCCAGCTTTCGCGACGTGCACGGCCAGGTCGGCGTGTATTTTGAAACCGCTGCGGTGATCGTCACCCTGGTCACGTTGGGCGACTTTCTGGAGCTGCGCGCGCGCCGCCGTACCGGTGCCGCGCTGAAGGCGCTGCTGGGGCTGGCGCCGAAGACCGCGCATCGGCTGGCCGACGACGGCAGCGAGAGCGACGTGCCACTGGCTGAGGTGCATGCGGGTGATTCCCTGCGCGTTCGCCCCGGCGAAAAGGTGCCGGTCGATGGCGTGGTGCTCGACGGCGAGAGCCATGTCGACGAATCGATGCTCACCGGCGAGCCGATGCCGGTGAGCAAGACCAAGGGCGAGCCGGTGACCGGCGGCACCGTGAATCAGGACGGCGCGTTGACCATGCGTGCGGAAAAAGTCGGCGGCGAGACGATGCTGGCGCAGATCGTGGCGCTGGTGGCCAAGGCGCAGCGCAGCCGCGCGCCGCTGCAGCGGGTGGCCGATCGCGTTGCGGCGTGGTTCGTGCCGGCGGTGTTCGCCTGTTCCATACTGGCGTTCGCGGGCTGGGCCTGGCTCGGTCCAGATCCGAAGCTGACGCATGCGTTGATCGCGGCGGTGTCGGTGCTGATCATCGCCTGCCCGTGCGCGCTGGGGCTGGCCACGCCGATCTCGATCATGGTGGCCAGCGGCCGCGGTGCGCAGAACGGCGTGTTGTTCAAGGATGCCAGCGCGATCGAGGCGCTGCGCGACATCGACACCCTGGTGCTGGACAAGACCGGCACGCTGACCGAAGGCAAGCCGGCGCTGACCGAACTGCTGCCGCTAGGCGAACTGCCGCGCGAACGCCTGCTGCTGCTGGCTGGCGCGTTGGAGCAGCCCAGCGAGCATCCTCTGGCGCGAGCGATCGTCAATGCCCTCGACGGCGAAACGCCGCCCACGGTGGAGGATTTCCGCACCCTGACCGGTCGCGGCGTGCAGGGCCGTGTCGACGGCCGCCTGGTGGCGCTGGGCAATGCGCGACTGCTCGACGAACTCAAGATCAACGCCGACGACAAGGCCACGCAACAGGCCGAAGCGCTGCGCGGCGACGGCGCTACGGTGATGTTTCTCGCCGTCGACGGGGTGCTGGCCGGCTTGATCGCGGTCGCCGACCGGATCAAACCGGGCACGGCGAAAGCGATTGCGGCGCTGCATGCCGACGGCCTGCGCCTGGTGATGCTGACCGGCGACAACGCGACCACGGCGAGTGCGGTGGCGCGCCAACTGGGCATCGACGAGGTGCATGCCGATGTGACACCCGCCGACAAGGCATCGGTGGTGACCCGGCTGAAGAGCGAGGGCCGCCGCGTGGCGATGGCCGGCGACGGCATCAACGACGCGCCCGCGTTGGCGGCGGCGGACGTGGGCATCGCAATGGGCAGCGGCACCGACGTGGCGATGGAAAGCGCGCAGGTGACTCTGATCAAGGGCGATCTGGGTGCCATTGCGCGGGCACGCTCGTTGTCCCGTGCCACCGTGCGCAACATCCACCAGAACCTGTTCTTCGCCTTCATCTACAACGCGGTCGGCGTACCGCTGGCGGCCGGTGTGCTGTATCCGGTACTGGGCATCACGCTGTCACCCATGGTGGCCGCATTGGCCATGAGCCTGAGCTCGGTGTCGGTGGTGAGCAATGCGTTGCGCCTGCGCAAGGTGACGTTGTGATAGAACGTACCAGCAAGTGCCTTGCAATCGATCATCAGACCCCACTTCCAGTGACCACGTACAGCAATCTGTCCCGGCGACATCCCGCCAAACCTTTGCGCCTGACGGCCCTCGTTCTGGCCACGGCCTTGGGGGGATGCACGGTGGGACCGAATTTCGTGCACCCCGATCCGCCGCAGGCGGCGGCCTATACGTCGGCAGCGACCGCGCCGCATCTGCAGCCGGATGCCGGCGAGCCCGCGCAGCGGGTCAGCGTCGAGCAGGCAATTCCGGCCGCCTGGTGGCAACTGTTCCGCTCGCCACCACTGGACCGTCTGGTGCGCCAGGCGATTGCCAACAGTCCTACCATCGCGGCGGCCCAGGCCCGACTGCTGCAGTCGCAACAGGTGGTGGCCGAAGCACGCGGGGCCTATGCCCCGCAGATCGATGCTTCCGCTTCGGCCGAGCGGCAAAAGGGGCCGCCGTTTGCCCTGGGTATTCGGCCCAACCATGATCTGCCGACCTACAGCCTCTACTCGGCCGGCGCCACCGCAAGTTTCACCCCCGACGTGTTCGGCCTCACCGGTCGGCGGGTGGAACAGCAGCAGGCGTTGGCGCAGAACCAGGCGTATCAACTGGCAGCGGCGCAACTGGCCGTCACCGGCAATGTCGTCCATCAGACGCTCACCATCGCGGCGGCCCGGCAGCAGATCGCGGCGCTCGACGCCACCGTCGCCGCCGACGAAAAAACCCTCGCGCTGGTGCGGCAGAAATACACCGATGGCAAGCTGGCCCGGGATGACGTATTGACCGTCCGGGCTCAGCTCGCGAATGACCGTGCCCTTCTGCCGCCGATGCGGCAAGAGGTGGCCGTGGCGCAGGACGCGCTCGCCATCTTGGTCGGTGTGGCGCCAGCCTCGTTCTCGCCGCCGGACTTCGACCTGGCCGATTTCACGCTGCCGGCCGAGCTGCCGGTCGGGCTGCCTTCGGCGCTGGCTGAGCGCCGCCCCGACATTCTCGCCGCCGAGGCCCGGTTGCACGCCGCCAGTGCGGCGGTCGGCGTTGCCGACGCGCAGATGTATCCGAGCTTCACCTTATCTGCGTCGGTCGGCACGGCGGCGCTTGCCACCAGCTCGCTGGGCGGCGGTTCCAACCTGGTCTGGACGCTGTTCGGCGGTATCACTGCACCGATTTTTCATGGCGGTGCGCTGACCGCGCAGAAGCGGGCAGCGATCGATCAGTTCCACGCCGAGCTGGCGCTGTACCGGCAGACCGTGCTGACCGGACTTGGCCAGGTGGCCGACCTGCTGCGTTCGCTCGGCCACGATGCCGAACGGGTACAGGCCGAGCGCCAGGCGCTGGACGCCACCGACGACTCCTTGCATCTGGCGCAACGCCGTTACGCACTGGGCAAGACCGGCCGGCTGCCCCTGCTCGATGCCGAACGCCGTGATCAGCAGCAGCGCGTGTCGTATGTCCAGGTCAGGGCGCAACGTTACCTGGACAGCGCCCAGCTGTTCGTGGCCCTGGGTGGCGGATGGTGGCGCGATGCCGGCGCCCCCGACCAACGCGCCAACCCGACACGCCAACCCTCATCATCCGCCGTGCCTGATCGTCGACGCACCCTCGAACCGAACCAGTGAATACGCCAATGAAACCTCTTGTCCAAAAAATCCGCACCGTTTTCGGATCGATGCGAACTGCGCACGGCAAAAGACCGCGCCAGGGTGCTCGCCGTGCCTTGCGAATCGGGATCGTGCTGCTGGTGCTGGTCGCCTTCGGGTTGCTGCTGCGACTGACTGTGATGCAACCCCCTAGCGTTTCGGTGGCCACCGTGCAGCGCGGCAATGTCGTCGACGAAGTGAAAGGCTCCGGAACGGTGACGGCCGATGCGCTGGCCAATATTGCCTCGAAAATCACCGGACGGGTGGAGCAAGTCTTCGTCGCGGAGGGCGACAGCGTCAGCAAGAACCAGATCCTCGCCACGCTCGACCAGGATGGTCTGCGCCATCAGGTCGAGGTCGCCCAGGCGCGGCTGGACGCTGCCCGCATCAACGCCGAGCAACGCCAGCGCGAATGGACCCGGGAGAAACAACTTGTGGCCTCCGGTTCCGTCGGTGTCGAGGAAGCGCAGCAATACCGCGAGCGCAACGCCGTGGCGCAAAGTGCTGCGCGCGTCGCCGCGGCGGAGCTCGGCAAGGCGACATACGAACTGTCGCTGGCCGGCATCCCCTCTCTGTCGGACGGCATAGTCACCCAGCGCTGGGTGGTGCCGGGGGCCTCCGTGGTCGCTGGCCAACCGATGTTCACGATCGCCGACACCCATCTGATCTACGTGGATACCTTTGTCGACCAGAATGTCGCCGGACGCATCCGCAAAGGTGAGGTGGCGACGGTCATCCTGCGCGGCCGCGAGCGCCAGCCGTTGCCGGGGCACGTGCTGCGCATCCGCCCCCGCGCAGATGCGGCGACCGAAGAAACCGTGGTGGAAGTGAGCTTCAGCATCCCGGCCGACCAATTCCAGCTCGGCCAGTGGGCCAACGTCTACATCCGCACCGGCGAAGCGAAAGATGCACTGGTGGTGTCGCAGATGGCGCTGATGCCGATGGGCAACGATCTGTTCGTATGGGTGGTTGGCGCCGACCACACACTTCACCGCGTGCGTGTGACCGTGCTGGCGCGCAGCGCGCGGTCGTCAAAGGTGGCGGTCGTCGGTGACGATCTCCATGCCGGCGATCGCGTGGTGCTGATGCCGATGGGGCTGAGGCCCGGTGAAACGATACGTCCCGAGCCGGTCAAGGCCGCGATGTCGATGGGCATGGGGATGGGGATGGGGATGGGGATGGCACCGTGAATCTTGCACTTCGCGACATCAGCTACCACCGCTTTAAGTTCTTCAGCTCCACGCTCGGCGTGTCGCTGCTGATCATGGTGGTGATGGCAATCGGCGGCATCATCCGCGGCGTCATCCTCGACTCGGCCACCATCATCAACGAGACGGGGGCGGACCTGTGGGTGGTACAGGCCTATGGTGCCCACCCGCAAGGAGGGACGCTCGGGCCGTTTGTCGAGACATCTCGCCTGCCGCAGCAGGTCTATCACGCGATCGAGGCGATCCCCGGCGTGGCACAGGCGAGTCCGTTGGCGACGGCGTGGGAACACGTGGAAGTGATGCCCCACCCTACCCGGCTGATGAAGTTCATGTACATCAACGCACTGCTCAACACCGCCAGCATGGTCGAGCCCGGCTGGATGGCCATGCCGAAACTGCAGCGATTCATCGTGATCGGCTACCAGCGCGGAAAAATAGGCGGGCCGCCGGTGATCGTAGCCGGCCGCGGCATCGAGTCCAGTCATTACGAGATCGTGGCTGACGTCAAGACCGGTTTCCAGCTCGGGCAGAGGATGCGCCTGGGCAACTTTGACTACACGGTAGTGGGGCTGACCAAAAACATGGTGGGTTTCACCGCGGACCCAGTGATCTACACCACGCTGGTGGACGCGCAGAACATCATTTTCCAGCAGGACCCCAACCTGTTGCGCAGTCAACGTCCCTCGGTTGCGCAGCCGTTCACGGAGCTGGCTGCCACCCAGCCGCGGCTGGCCGCACCACTAGCGACCACGGCGGCCGCCATGGCCACAAGCACACGTTTCATCAACGCAATCGCGGTCAAGCTGGTACCCGGCGCATCGGCGCAAAAAGTCGCGCAACGGATCACCCACTGGCAGCACCTGCAGGTCTACACTGCGTCGCAGGCGGTGAACCTGCAGCTGATGGGCTCCAACCGCCTGATCCTGTTTCAGCTGGCGCTGTTCCGCGACATCCTGGTGCTGATCGCGGGCATCGTCATCGGACTGATCACCTACACGTTCACGCTGGACAAACTACATGAGATCGCCATGCTCAAGCTGCTCGGTGCGCCCAGCGGCGTGGTGTATCGCATGATCCTGCAGGAGGCCTTGTTCATGGGCCTCGTGGGCACCCTGGTCGGCAGCGCCCTGGAGCTGCTGATCGAGCCGTACTTTCCGCGGCGCGTGCTCGCCACCTATGGCGATATCGCCCAGATGCTGGTGGCAATGGTGATCGTCGTCGTGCTTGCCAGCGTGCTTGCCGTGCGCCGGGCGATGCATGTCGATCCGCGCAGTGTGCTGGGGGGAGGCTGAGCATGACTGCCAACTACGCCATCCACGCCGAAAATCTGTCGATGGTCTACGGGCGCGGCCCTACCCAGGTGGAGGCACTCAAGGGCGTCGAATTGGCCGTGCGGCCGGGCGACCTGTGGGCGATCATGGGTCCCAGCGGTTCGGGCAAGACGACGCTGCTGACCATCCTCGGGCTGGTTACCACGCCGACCGGCGGAAGCCTGCGGATCGACGGGGAAAACATTTATGACGGCAAGCAGCCGGATCTGGCACGACTGCGGCGCGAGAAGATCGGATTCATTTTCCAGTCGCCCAACTTGATCCCGTTCCTGACCGTGAGTCAAAACGTCCTGCTGCCCCTGCATCTGGCGGGGGTTCGCGGCCAGCATGCCGAAGCGCGGGTGCGGGAGTTGCTGGGCTATCTCGACATCGCCGACCGCGCCGACCTGCATCCCAACCAGCTGTCCGGCGGCGAGCAGCAACGAGTGGCCATCGCCCGCGCGCTGGCCAACAACCCTAAAATCATCCTCGCCGATGAGCCCACGGCCAGCCTGGATACGGAACGCGCGTTGAATGTCATGCGTCTTTTGCGGCAGGTGACCAACGAACAACATGCGGCCGTGCTAGTGGTCACCCACGATCACCGCTTGATCAAGGAAGTCGATCGTGTGGTCCAAGTCATCGATGGTCGAATTGTCGATGCCATATCCGATGCACCGACCGGAGCTCAGGAACCATCGCGGGGCCCTGAGCGATGAGTGCCGGCAGTGCGAACCCGGGATGCGGCGACAACACGATCTTGGGCAAGTCGCGGTGCAAGGAGCTCGCATGAGCAGTTGGAGCGTCGGTGAACTGGCCATGCGCGCCGACATGTCGACAGAATTGTCAGCGCTGCTACCAGCGCCGCTGCAATGACCGTAGCAGCGGGGTCAGACGCGTGCGGTTTAGGCGTCCGCGGCCTGTTTGATCGCATCGGCCTGGGTCGGATAGTCGTGGATGACGCGGGCCAGCGTACGCAGACCGACCCTGGCAACCAGCGCCAGGGTGATCTCGTTGATCATGTCGCCGGCATGCCGGGCAACTATCGTCGCACCGAGGATGCGGTCGCTACGTTCGTGGACATAGATCTTGACGAAACTGGCCTCCTCGTTGTCGGCAATGGCCCGATCGGTGTAGGCGCACCAGGGTATGGTCAATGCACTCAGCCGTTGGCGGCCGGGAAACGGCGCATTACGGACCGCGATCCGCGCCGATGCCTCGGCAGTATGGGTAAACTTGTGCTCCAGGCAAACATCGCCGACCGCATAAATGCGCCGATTGCTGGTGCGTAGAAAATCGTCAACCCAAATGGGGGTTATAAGCTCAAACCGGCGGAATTTCTCCAACAAGGGGTTTGCTCCCGATACCGGGAAAATCGTACGTTAAGGCATAGCCGGGCTTGCATCACCCTGTAGCGACGCGATCAACGGGCAGGAGACATTTCCCTGCCGTAGATGGCAGGCGCACACAAGTTCGGACAGCACCGACTCCATGCGTGCCAAGTCGGCCATCTTCTCGCGAACGTCCTTGAGCTTGTGTTCAGCCAGGTTGCTGGCTTCTTCGCAGTGAGTGCCATCGTCCAGCCGCAGCAGCTCTGCGATCTCGTCCAAACTAAAGCCCAACCGCTGAGCTGATTTCACAAACCGCACCCGCGTCACATCTGCCTCGCCATACCGGCGAATGCTGCCGTAAGGCTTATCTGGCTCCGGTAGCAGGCCCTTACGCTGATAGAACCGGATGGTCTCCACGTTGACCCCGCCCGCCTTGGCAAAAACGCCAATGGTCAGATTCTCAAAAATGGTTTGCATATCGCCTAACTCCGTACATAACTACGGAAGTAAGGTTACGCTATCCATTCCAAATTCAAAAGGACAAACGCATGTCTGAACCACAAAACGGGCGCGGAGCGTTCTTCGCCGGCTGGCTGGCCGCCGTCCTCGCCTCTACCTGTTGCCTTGGGCCGCTAGTCCTGGTCGCTTTGGGAATCAGCGGAGCATGGATCGGCAACCTGACGGTGTTGGAGCCGTATCGACCAATCTTCATCGGCGCGACGTTGGTGGCGCTGTTCTTTGCCTGGCGTCGCATCTTCCGACCGGCCGCAGCCGGTAGTCCAGATGAGGTCTGCGCAATCCGCAGGTGTGCACCCTCTACCGGCTCATTTTCTGGATCGTGGCCGTGTTGGTCTTAGTCGCGCTTAGTTTTCCCTATGTCATGCCATTTTTTTACTAATCAGGAGTTCACCATGGAAAAACTGTTTGCCTCCCAGGCTCTCGTCGCCGTCGTTGCCCCCGTGTTGGCCACCAATCAAACCGTCCCGCTGTCCATACCAGGCATGACCTGCGCAGCCTGTCCAATCACGGTCAAAAAAGCCATCTCGAAAGTCGAGGGTGTAAGCAAGACCGACGTGAGTTTCGACAAGTATGAGGCCATTGTCACTTTCGACGATGCCAAAACCAGCGTCCAGAAGTTGACCAAGGCGAACGAGGACCGGCGTTTTTCAAGGTACTTGTCGCGTCAACCGTCTAACTATGCCGCCCTTTTCTCGACCTGCTGCTCCCGATCCGGGTTCAGCATCACCGTTCCTATTGGCTCCCAGTTTCGCGTTCGTCCAGACCAGCGTTCAGGGTTTTTCTCCCGGGCTTGTTCGTACAGCTCATGACGCCGAGCCAGGATCTGCTGATCCTGCCTTTGGTGCCGTTCTGCCTGTGTCACGAAGCGGATCCGGCTATGCCGGTGCTCGTGGTTATACCAACGCATAAAATCCCTTACCCAACCTCGTGCGGCGTCCAGGCTGGCAAAGCCCTCTGCTGGCCATTGCGGGCAGTATTTCAACGTCCGGAACAGTGATTCCGAGTACGGGTTGTCATTGCTCACGCGCGGTCGGCCACGGGACGGCGTGATTCCCAGGTCATGCATTTTGCTCAACAGCGTCAGCGATTTCATCGGTGCACCATTGTCCGAGTGCAACACCAGTGGCTCGTGCAAACACTGCTCGCCGATCACGCTACGTTGCAGTAGCGCAGCCGCCTTCTCGCCGCTTTCTTCTTCGTAAACCTCCCAGCCCACGGCCTTGCGGCTGTAAATATCCTCGATCAAGTACAGGTAGTAATACTTACCACGCACTGGCGAGGGAAGGTACGTGATGTCCCACGACCACACCTGGTTGGGACCTTTGGCTGCGTGAGTCGTCGGCGTGGCGTGGCGCCTGGGGCGCTGGCTACGACCACGATGCTGTTGTTGGCCCGCCGCACGCAGTACCCGATAAAACGTCGCTTCCGACGCCAGATAGCGCTGTTGGTCGGCCAACCTCGGTACGATCTGGCTGGGCGGCAAATGGGCGTAGGCCGGGCTGTTGCACAGGTTCATGATCGCTTGCCGTTCGACCTCGCTCAATGCATTGCGCGGCGTTGGTCGCACGGTGGTTGTTCGGGCGTCAGCCTGAACAGCCTCGGTTTCGGTCCATCGTTGCAAGGTTCTGAGTGAGAGGCCGACTTCCTGGCAGGCCCTGAGCTTTCGGGCTCCAACCGCGATGGCTTCACTTAACCAGCTCACCAGTAACTGCCGTTCCGGCAAGGCCGTCAGTTGTCCTCGTTGTCGATCCCCCAGTAATCGTTGAGCTTTTTTCGTAGCACCAGCAACGCAGCGGTTTCAGCCAGCGCCTTATCTTTACGGCGCAGTTCGCGCTCAAGTTCCTGGATGCGTTTCTTGTCCTTACGGGCTTGTTCGCGATCGTCTTTTTGCTGGGCTTTGTCTGCCTTCTGGCCGTTGATGCAGGCTTACCGCCACGCCTTGATTTGTTCCGGGTACAGGCCTTTACGGCGGCAGTATTCACCCAGCTCAATTTCGGACAAGCCGGCGGCTTCAAGGACGACCGCAAACTGGGTTTCGGCTGTCCAGTTCTGGGCCGATGGGATGTTCTCGGGCACTGCGTTTCCTTCAGAGCTGGCCTTTCTGCGCCAGTTGGCCAATGACATGTCGCTGACCCCTTCGCGCCGAGCAACCTCGGCCTGACCGAAGCCGAAGCCCATGCACAAAATATCGAAACCGACAGCCGTACCCTGAGCCTGGACAATGTGCCTCGTGCGCTCGCTAACTTTGACACCCGCGGCTTCATCAAACTGGTGGTTGAGGCAAGCTCTCGGCGACTGATTGGAGTTCAAACCGTGGCGCCAGAAGCGGGCGAGTTGATTCAGACCGCCGTGCTGGCCATTCGTAACCGGATGACGGCGAACGACCTGGCTGAGCTATTGTTCCCATATTTGACAATGGTTGAGGGACTCAAGCTCTGTGCACAGACCTTCACAAAGGACGTCAAGCAATTGTCATGCTGTGCCGGATAGCAGAACAATCGAAAATTGGTTTCGTGGGCAAAGCATCTTTATACGATCAAAAACCTCATAGGCAGCCGATCAGCGTCATCTCAGCCATGAGTTGCTCTCGGTTAAGTTGTTTGTGCGGTATCGCCATGAACAAGTTTACTCGTTTTTTGATGTGCGCTACGGTCGCATCGAATGCATCGTTGATTTGATCCGGTGATCCGCTAATGTCGGATGGATCTGCCAGCCCCCAATGGGCTTTTATCGCAGTACCAAACACGATTGGACAAGCCTCTGCAGCCGCTTTGTCGCATACAGTAATGACGAAATCGGGATCAAGAAAACGGTGAATTTCGATTGACTTACTGAACAACTCTTCGGCGATGATCCCCTCGCGTTTAAGCGCCTTTAGACTCTGCGGATGAATTAAGCCGGAAGGATGGCTGCCCGCACTGAACGCTTGCATTCCAGAGGGGGCGACACTATTAAAGATGGCTTCGGAGAGGATACTGCGACAACTGTTGGCGGTGCAGACAAATAAGATTTTCATCGTTGAAACTCATATACATAGTGAAATATGTTGGCACGAGTATCGCCAAAACAACTGCAGTTCAAACCGCTCAGCGCTAGGCTTGCAGTGCGCTGACCCACTCCTCGACGGAGATGCTCAGATAACCTGTAATCTCCAATGTTCGATCTTCTAGGGCATCGTGTTCTGGATGCATATGCTGCCACGCTCCTACCACCATATCGCGATGGGTCAATAGCGCCTCAATCTGTGGACGAAACAGTCTCAGCATTGAGGTCAGCCAGAGGTTGGTCGGCCAGGACGGATAAGCATGATCTACTGAAAAATCTTTCAGCATATTGATCGTGTCGGTTGAAGAGTACCAAGTTTCACCTGTCACCCAGCGGTTGCAAGCAAAAAGTCCAATTGGTAGCCCCCATGGATCCATCGAGATTGCAATCAGATGAGCAATCGCTTGGTCGCCTCGCGGCCACTCTTCGCTGGCCTGAGGATAGTCCATGGGGGTCACGCCTGAAGCGATGCCCTGTGCACGCATAAAGGTATGGAAATGTCCATGCTCAAGGCCACCCTCTCGATGGGCGTGGTAGTAGTATTGAGCGTGGCTCTCCTGATCGAACACATCACCGTCTGGATAATGGTTCATCTCGAAAAAACCTTCATGCCCCTTAATCACCTCCCCCACCACGTTGAAACCGGCTTTACTTAGTGCTCGCTGACAATCGACAATGACCTTGGAGGCTGAAAGCATCTCATGACGCGATGCCTGTGAAATCGAACCGACTTGCACGATGGGGATAGGTAACTCAGCTAATGCCGAACTGAATCCTGTGGGCTGGTCGTTCATCTTTTAATCCTGAGAATAGTGGTTACGAAAGGCTACGCCTCTGAATCTGGTATCTACGATGTGATTGCTCGACTAGAGATCCATTTTTGGCCTAAGGACTCTTTGCCGCAGGAGGATTTGGCTTAAATTGCCGCTGTAATGTTTCTATGTATGCCACCAATGCAGCTAACTCTTTGGACTCCCATTCGAGTGGAGCAGCTGCCATAGGGGCCACCATACAGACTTGTATCATCTCATCTAGAAACACGTGAGACATCCCAAACTGATTTTTACTCATGATCACTTCATGGGGATATGGTCGGGAGAAGGAAGGCTGGAACATATTTAGGCCCTGATGACAGGTGTCGCAGGAGAGACCGTTGCTACTCAGAAGTTTGTCTTTGAACAGTTTTGACCCCAATGTTACAAGCTCACTTTCATTGCCTTGATAGGGCTTGTAGTTAGCAGGCCGTTTAACTTCCTGTGCGGAACAAGGATAAGCTTTAGCAATACATGGATTTGTCGCTGCACAAGGGTTTGTGCCCTGTGAAGGGGGTGTCACAGCATATTTGTTGGCTGCGTAACCATTCTGCGCTGTGTATAGTGTGGAAAGTTCGGTTGAAGGTGGCTTTGCTGCATTCGAGGCCGCCATTATCGGCTCAGCGAGGGCCATAGTCAGTACTGCCGCGGACGCCATTGAAGCCAGCGGTATGGTTGCGTTGAGAGCTTTTTGGGATATCTGAAACGTGCTCATGGTGACTCCCCGACGTAAGCCATCCTAGAAAAAGCAACGGCTTTTTCTGTCATTTACAAGGAGTCAGATGAATCCATCGCCAATTCGTTACAGGTTCTCTTGGAGATTTTGAACGAGAGAATCATGGCCAGGTATTTTTTGACCCGGCCGTTTTCTAGCTCAAAGCACAGCCCGCTCGCCAGCAGCTTTAACAAGGAATTTTGCATAGCAGATCAGCTATCAGATCATCATTTAGATTTAAATACTTCGGCTGATGTGAAGCACTTGAACTATCAGGCCGCTCCAGAGAGGCCATGGAGTTCGTCCCTCAATAAAAAGCAAAAGCTTCAGTATAGACGGCTTAACTTCGAACGAGGAAAGGCAACACAGAAAAATATTTAAATCCTAGGGATGCTCCGATCAACTTGCCGAACGGCGGCGGCAAGTCGAAATTTCCTCGGGACGCACCGCTATTTGCCAAAAAACGACCGATGCTTCGTGTATTGAGGGCTATTTCGTCTGGTCTTCCGTGTTAAGCACGCAACTCGCCCATACCCATCAGCTGTTTTCGAGCCATCCACAGGTTTGACAGGGCGAACAGCGTGGTCAACTGAGCTGTGTTTTTCATCAGTCCACGAAAGCGCACTTTAACGTAACCAAACTGCCGCTTGATCACCCGAAACGATGCTCAACCTTGGCCCGTGTCTGAGCTTTGCAGTACTCGATCTTGGGCTTGGCTTTGACAGCAGGCTGCGTTTATTCAACTTGGAATAGGTGCTGCGGCGCGCTGCGATTTGCCAGATCACTTCACGATTTTCATGCTCTTCACGCTTCTCGACACCGGTGTATCCAGCGTCCGCATACACCGCGTTTTCTTCGCCATGCAGTAGCTCGGCGACCTGTGTGACATCGGCCACATCGGCGGCGGTGCCATGGACGTGATGAACCAATCCCGACTCTGCATCGGCGCCAATATGGGCCTTCAGTCGGGTAAAGCAGGAGTGTTACCACTCCTGCCTCCCCTAAGAACCGTACTTGAGAGTCACCCCTCATACGGCTCAAGCCTTCCAGCAGCCTGAGTGAGACCGGGCTACCTGACGATGCGCTCTTCGGCGCTCAAGGTAAGACGTCCATGCCGGGTCGAACGGGTTCGCTGCACTGCATATTTTGATATGCCGAACAATCGAAACACTGGCGGTGGCAAAAAGCCAAGCGGGTTGACTCATGCCACGTACTTTTTCCTTGCTGGCGAAAATCCAGTGCCGTTGACCCACTACACGAAAGTATCGTTGTTTTACCCAATGGGCACTTTTCATGGCATGCCGGCGGACAGCCCAGCGCCATAACACTCGCCAAATCTGGTGGTCGATCCACGCGAAACGCTTGGCGGCGACAACATGGCGATGATACATGGCCCACCCCCGGATCACCGGGTTCAGGACCAGGATCAAGTTAGCTTGCGTCGCCGCCTTGTTTCCGTTTGTGATTTCCCGGACCTTATCCAGAAGCGCTTTCACACTCTTGCGAGCCGGAGTGATGAGTAGCTTGCCGGCGTACTTACGTACGTTCAGGCCCAGAAAATCGAAGCCTTGCGAGATGTGCGTTATGTGAGTCTTTTCATCAGAGAGTTCCAAGCCGCGCTCTTTCAGGAATGCCTCAATTGCAGGTCGAACCTGATGTTGCAGGATAGCCTTCGAAGTTCCCGTGATGATGAAGTCATCGGCATATCTAACGACGTGTATCTTGAATGGCTGTCGCTTTCGGTCCGTCGAAGCCACGCTTGTGTGGACAACATGCTCCAGCCCATCCAACGTCCAATTCGCAAGTATCGGGGAGATGATTCCCCCTTGCGGGGTTCCTGCCCCCGTTGCGAACAAGGCTCCCTGATCGACATACCCGGCTCGAAGCCACTTATGCAGAACCACTTTCTCCATGGGTATGTTGGCGAGCAGCCAATCGTGGCTGATATTGTCAAAACAGCCTCGTATGTCACCCTCAAGTACCCATTGCGCCGAACTGCGTTTCGCCAGTGCATTGAAGCAATGTGCGATTGCATCGGCCGTGGATCGCTGTGGCCGAAACCCATACGAATTTGGATCCGCACGCGTTTCTGCCACCGGCTCAAGTGCCAGTTTCCACAGCGCCTGCATGGCGCGATCCCGCATCGTTGGAATTCCCAGCGGGCGCTTCTTGCCATTACTTTTGGGTATGTAGATACGTCTCAGCGGTTGAGGGCAATAGCCTCGGTGCTGTAACGCTTGTACTCCCTTCGATTTGGCCACAGGGGTTGACCAGATCTTGCCGTCAACGCCCGGTGTTCTCTTGCCTCTATTCTCCGTCACTCGTTTCACGGCCAACATCTTGCCGTTGTACGAGCGAGTCAGCAGCCGCTGCAAGGCTTGCACCTTGCCCCATCTTCCTTCTCGTGTTGCCTTGGCGATACGTACCTGGAGTCGTTTCACTTGCGATTCGATTTGGCACCAGGATAGGGGCCAGATCGAATCGAAGTTCGAAGATGCACCCGTGCCCGCCGCTGCTTGTGCATGGGATGTGAGCACTACCATCTGCTTTCCTCCGTACAACGATTGATCAGGTTATTTCGCCATGGAAGACCTTGTGGAAGTCTGCTCGCTTTCGCGCCAGATGATCTTTCAACCTGTATTCGCCCCATTACAGGGCGACCTTCGCTTTTTCCACATTCCTTTACCCGCAGCACCAACAGCTTGCTTTACAGCTCACCTGCCGAAACCGGCAGCGCTACGGGCTTACCCTGTTCCACATGGATTTCCGAACGGGTCGGGCTCCTCGATTTCGCCGGCGGCACCACATCCACGAGGGGGTATTGGTAAGACCCCCTACCTGTCCGCATACCTTTTGGTTCAAGCCTGTCAGCATCTTTGGCTTGGCTATTTTGACGACGTTTATATGAGGTTCACGTGTGTTAGCCGTACCTGTTCATCCCTAGCACCTCTCCGCCTTGATGCTGGCAGATTCGGTCTTGCCTCGCGGTTCGACCTACCGTGAATATCGGCGGTTACATTGTCCCCAGAGCTTCAGACCCAGCTGTTACCGGCTACGCCTGTCTGGGTAGGGAACGATTGGTGGAACAATCGGTTCCGTCGGGCGTTAACCTGCGGAACAGAAACCCATGCGACTTTCAGGTCGCACTCCCGAAGAAATACTGATTACCTTAATGAGATGGTCAGCCCGGTTCGAGAAATCCGGTGAGTCTAGACTTACCGGGTTTCTCTCTTTACCGAAGGAGGATCTCTCATGAGTACGTTGACGCTTCTGGGTATCGACATCGGCAAGAACACCTTTCACCTGCATGGCCAGGACGGCAGAGGAAATCAGCTCTTGCGCAAGAAACTAAATCGCAGCCAGTTATTGCCGTATCTGGCGCAGTTGCCGAACTGCAAAATTGCCATGGAGTCCTGCGGCGGTTCGCAGTGGCTGGCTAGGCAGATCGAAGGCTTAGGCCATCGCGTGCAGTTAATTGCAGCGCAGCATGTGAAGGCCTACGTCACCGGCAACAAGAATGATTTTATCGATGCAGAGGCCATCTGCGAAGCCGCGTCGCGCCCCAGAACCCGCTCGGTTGCGGTAAAGACCCTTGAGCAGCAGATCCTGTCGACTGAGCACAAGCTGCGCAAGTCTTGGGTGGATAATCGCACGCGAATCATCAACCAGGTGCACGGCTTTCTGCTGGAGTTTGGCATCATTTTCCCCATTGGGAATGCTGCTCTGGAACAGGTGCCCGCGTTAATGGAGCGCCATGAGCTGCCGATTCGACTGTGTAATGCGGTTGAGCGAATGTTGCTCGATATTCAACGCCTGACGAGAGATATCAAGGCGATCGATGTCGAGATCAAGCAGCAATTGTCTGAGGACGCCGCAGGCATACGCCTGTTGAGCATCCCCGGCATCGGCCCTCTCACCGCGAGCGCGCTGGTGGCCGACGTTGGCGACGCTTCGACGTACAAAAGCTCACGCGACTTTGCCGCCTCACTCGGGTTGGTACCTCGACAATATTCAACCGGCGGCAAGACGAGCTTGCTCGGCATCAGCAAGCGCGGCGACAAGTATCTGCGCTGCCTTCTGGTGCAAGGCGCTCACGCCTTGATGATCCGAATTGAAAAGCGAAACGATGCCCTCGGGGCCTGGGTGAGAAACCTTTTGGCGCGTAAGCCGCCAAACAAGGTCGCCTGTGCGCTGGCCCACAAAATGGCAAGAATCGTCTGGGCTGTCTTAGCCCGAGGTGGGAGCTACAACGTTCAACAAATGGCTTGATCCAACTGAGTGACTACCGGCTTTTGCGACGACAGTGATGATGACGATAAACGGCAGACATCCCGACTGAAATCCTGAAGACCAAGATAGCTTTTTTGCAGCTGGTGCCTTTATCAAGGACAGTGGGGAGCGACTTCTCATCAAGGGCCGAGCGCTAATCACTGTGCTCACCATGAGCCCGGATACATTAGCGCAAGCATGCTTTACCGTTTATCAAAGCTGGGTTGCAGGAGGCGGGCTGACCATACATTCTTGGTCTGATGTATCTCGGGATCGCGCTTGCCTTCCTCGTTCTTGGTGGAACAGGGGGCATGAATAATGGTGGCATCGACGATAGTGCCTTGACGCAGCGACAGGCCGTTTTCTTGTACATAACCGTTGATGACCGCGAGGATCGCAGGTGCGAGTTGATGCTTCTCCAGCAAGTGCCGGAAGTTCATGATCGTAGTGTCTTCCGGGATCGGCGCGCTCAACGTCAGGCGTGCGAATTGGCGCATGGGCGTGATTTCGTAGAGCGCTTCTTCCATGGCCGGATCGCTCAGGGAGAACCAGTTCTGCAACAGATGGATGCGCAGCATGGTTTCCAGCGGATACGGTTTACGGCCACCGCCGGCCTTGGGGTAGAACGGCTCGATCAGCCCCAGCAGGCCTGTCCAGGGCACGACCTGATCCATCTCGGCGAGGAAGCGTTCGCGGCGTGTCTGCTTACGTTTTCCGGCGTATTCGAAATCGGAAAAGCTCATCTGGCTCATGGGCAGCTCGGATCAGGTTGTCAGGCGTATTTCAGCACAGTTGAAGACTTGTTCGGAGATTCCCTAGCAAAATCATAATGTTACATAATTAATGTCGTAATTTTCCGTTATCTCGGCATAGCCCCAAATGAGTCTGACGTTGAGTCGTGGGGAGAATTTGCGCTCGCTGTGTGACCAGCTCGCACCCAATCACTTGGCCCTCACTGGGCGCTGTGAAGCGGGACAGTTACGACGCAATAGAGTTGGCTTGCTGTAAAGAGGCAAGCTGATTGGTGTAACAAAGAGCCGGTTACCAGTTCTTCTGGTAGTTGGCTGCTTTTTTCGTCACCCGCCTTCAATCAATGTAACTTATTGAAATAACTCAACTAAACATCTTTGGTTGAGTTAATACAGCTGCTAATCCGTAGGCTTGCTCATGTGTTCTCAGATTGAAGAATGCTTAGAAGGATGGAAAGGTGAATTCTCCTGGCGTCCTCATCCAGCATCTCTGATGCATTCCAGATGGCCTCAAATCTTGGCCTGATTTCCGTAGTAAGCCTCCTGCAATCACCGGTTGTAAGCCGGCGTCCGAGCAGCGTGGCCGCAGGCTTTGCTAGATCCACCCAGCCATCGCTTCCATCCTCTTCGTAGATGAATTTCAGTTTTGTATCTGTCATGCGGCACGCGCCGTCGACCCTTAGACGCTTTCGATCGTCCCAAAAAACGCACAGGTACTCATTCTTGTCTGTGGTGTCGAGAGAGTCGGGCCATGTCTCAAATGCCCACCGTTCGGTCCCCTCCCCATCACTAGCTGTGTTTGCATGTTCAAGGTGTTCCTGTTTGTCGTGTTGGTCCTTACGAGCATCCGCCTCAGGTCCAGGCCTCGACGTATATAGCAGCGCAAATGCATCGCGTCCCTCGAGGTCTGAGATCGAATAATTGGTAAAAGAGAAAGGCCCCTTTTTTCCGTAGTCCGGGCGACCGTTACGATTCTTCTTATATGCCTCTGCTGCGTCTACCAGGTCTTGGTCGGTTATTTCTCGTGTATCTCTCGATGACCAAAGCTGTTCAAACCATTTCTGCGCTGAACCGACCTCCGATTCTTCGGTGGTGTGGATTGCTGCTTCCAGCCATTTGGAGAGTTCAGACCCTTCAAAACCTAAGCCGTTGGCTGATAGGTTCGCTGATCCGATGATTGCCTGGGATGGCCCAACGATTACTTTCGCGTGAAGGCGATCGCACTGAAGGATCTGTACGTGTTCTATTTTTTTTGCGCGAGCGACAAGCTTTTTGATAACCGCGGGGTTTGTTCCGCCACTTCTGAGATTGCAAACAATACGGAGTGGTTTATCCCGCTTGGGATGAATTAACTCATCGGCTCCCCTCCCCCAAAATGCCACGGCGACATCCAACCGGTCCTCGCTAGCAACCATAGAGCGAATACAGTCCTGATACTGGTCGGGCCCAACAAACATTGAGAATCCTTATCGACTGGTACTAATAAAAATGGCTGATGCGCCCGTGCGCCCGTTGGCTACTCTTCGTGGTCTGCATTACGTTTGCGCCACTGTGCTTGTCTAGCTGCGACTCGTTCTTTTGGTTCTTTGAGCTTACCAGCCTCTCGAGCATCTCTAGCCCACTGGGCTTTCGCCTCCCGCCGAGCAATTGCTTTCGCTTCATCGCTGTCCCAAGCCTTTGGGGGCCGACCTCGCTTCTTGATTGTCGGAGGGAGGGATAAAATATTGTCAACGTTACGGGTGTGCTGCTTTGTGTGGAACTCAACACATTCATTAATTTCTGGTGGGAGGATTTTCTGTTTTTCTAACTTGGCGATGAACTCTTCAAGATATCCCTTCTCCCAGTAGCCATCCTCGATACCTTGTCGAATTTTGTTAAGTTCTCGATCAACAGCTATTTGACCAAGGCGCTCAAGAACTGGTGCTCCCACCGGGCATACCAAGCCGTCAATTGCTGTCGACGTACGGCCGGCAGTGAGAATGCTCCACGCACTGCAAGCTTCGTCCAGTTCGTGGTATCCAGGGTCATCATGGAGCACGTTGTCCTGAAGGTATTTAATGGCTTCGCTGTAGCGACTTGGAGTGATTGCATCCCGCAAAAAAGTAAGGAAATCGGTAGATGCCTTTCCATTGAATGCGGATGAATCTCTGCCTGATGGAAGGGTCGTGAGGCTGTAGAGCTTCTTGGTGCCATCTTTGGAGTCTTTAGGTTGTAGAACCTTGATGCGATAGATCGGCCGCGGGCAGTTAGCCGGTAAACTCATTGGCGTTGATGGCAGGACCGAGTAGAAGGCTGCAGCACCACCGCTATCTAATTCGGCAATTTCGCAGATGGTGATTAAAGCCCTTGAGCTGTGATCGGTCAGCAATCGTTGGAAATCACGATCAACCGTTTTTTGCAGCTCAATTCTCGCTTCTGCTTCGGTCTGCTCTGATGATGCCAGGCCAAGTAAACGTCGCGCAGTTTTAATAGGAGTGGTGAATACAACCTCCTTGTAATGCCCGTTGCCCCCTGTGATCTTGGCCATCTTTTCCTTGCCAAAAACATTGCGCGTGACGAGTAGAACGAACCAGAACTCGTCGTTTTTCATCAGGAATGCTTGCGCTAGTCGTCCATCGTAGGAATGGACAACCTCCAATCGGGCTTCATGATCACCGCCCTTTTGTCGCACTGAGTTTGGCCGTTGCAGGTCGAAATACGTAAATCCGTCACCGAGTTCTTTCCGCCGTCGGTCGAACACAATTTGTGCGTCCCTGGCGTTTTCAATTCCCCGTTCGAGGTCAACCAAGAGCATTGAAAGAATGCGTTGATTGTCTTTCAGCAGAGCATTAGAAATCCCATCGATTATTTTCTTGTCATATTCAGGTTCTGGTGAGTAACCCCGGGGATCCAGACTCCGAAGGCCAATCTGGCCAAACGGGGCTGCCTCCAGGACAAACTGTGTGGTTGCAAAGCCATAACTGTCATTCCTGCTGCAGGAAAGACGAGCTAGGAATCTGCCACCGTCATGGCCTTTTTCTTTAGGCCACAATAGCTCGTGGATGCGCCATACCCTTTTAAGGTTGACGATGTGTTGTCGCGCATATTCATCGTCACCTTTCAGAAGAAGATAATCAGTGAGGGCGTCTGAGTATTCAGCTTTGAAGGCATACGTGGCGGTTGTCAGAGCTGTTCGGGTCGTTGATCGAAAGGTTCTTTTCCTTTCAATGCTTTCGACAGGAACAGGTGCAGGCTTGGTATTGAGGCATGTCCCCCTCCTCCCCTGATCTCGCTTAATTCGCTGATGGACTACGCATGCAGAATCGATTGTCGATCGGTAAGCAAGCCACTTGATTTGAGAATCTATCAAGGTGCACTTCACTAACATGTCGGTACCGCCGTCCATGCGATCGTGCTCAGCTACGATTTCGGCCTCCACTACCTTCGATTTGGCCATCTCGCCTTTCCTGCATAACGTAGACATTAAATTTAGAGTCTATCTCATCTGGCTGAGCCTGGAGACGCGTCTCACCATCTTTTTAGTTAGAAATCGCCTCTGATCGATATAACGTAGACGATAAATGTCCAATTCCCAATTTTTAGCCCAACCCTGAGCCTGATTGTGGCAGGACTGGTCCAGTATCAAAGCGTACACAGTAACGTAGACAACAAAGACCTGACTCGTTCCGTACCCCAGCAGGGGGCCAATTGGCCTCCATCAAAGGAGCTCGGTCAATAGCATTAAGGCATCAGATCAACAATGCGGTGCTGCGATGCTTCAACTCACGTCTGACCATGGACAGCAGTCCTCAGCTGCGGTTGTGGCCATAAACTACGAAAAACTTCTTGAAGAAACCCTTAAGCGCTTGTCTGGCCTCTACGGCGATTACATGACGAGCGAACAGGTTTCTCGCGAGCTTAATTATTCCGAAAATTACTTCAGGAAAAAAATTGGCAATGCTCAATATCAACACCTGGCGTGGGTGAAGGTGATCAACCCAGCACGCAAAAAAAAGGGCAGATTCTGGGTATATGGAACTGCTGCTGTCGCCACTTACCTTGGGCAAGGAAGTTGAATATGCGGGTTTCACTAGCATTAGCTTCGGCTCTGTTAATTTCGATTGCTAATTCCGTTAATGCGGATACTCAAGAAGAACCTTCTCTGCCATCAGCGGGAAGTGAAAACTTTTATAAGGGCAAGGCAGAAGGCTGGTTTTGGTACAAAGATCCTCCAGAGGAGATTCCTGAGGAGCCCATAAAGCCTCCACCACCTCCTCCGCCTGCCCCCGTTCCAGAGAAAGAGCCGGAAAAACAAGAACCTCCTGCGCCAAAAGGTCCGGAGGTTTTCAGCGTGGCGTGGATTAAGAAAAATCTCCCTGTCTATCGTGATCGAGCAATTGATAACCCGACCGATGCTAACGTTCAGGCATATTATTATTTGCAGCGCGTCATGATGGACAAAGCTTCACAGTTCTCTGAAGCATCGTCGAGAGTAATCATGAAGGATCCATTCCTGGATGAGGATAGTCGACGTCCAGTTGCAACTTATGCAGCAAATGCTCTAAACCGGGAAGTTACATCAAATAAAGACAAAGTACTTCGAAGTCTTGGTAACAAGGTTGGGCTATTTTTCTTCTTTAAATCGAACTGCATTCTCTGTGCTGAACAAGCCAGTGTCTTGCAATCGCTGACAACGTCCACTGGAATCAATATTATCCCAGTCTCGGTGGATGGTAAGCCTTTAGATAACAACGCTTTTCCTGATTACCGCATCGACGACGGCCAGTCTAAAAAACTCGAAGTGTTCCAAACTCCGGCTTTAGCGCTTGCTATTCCTCCTAACAAGACTGAAATAGTCGGCTATGGTGCAATTACGCTAGACGTATTGTTTAATCGGATATTAATTGCTGCGCGCGATACAGGTCTTATTGATAAAAATACGTTTGATAGCACACAGCCCTTCTTCGATAACGGTCTTCTATCACTGGATGATAACGATGGCATTAACGAAGATCTTCTGAATAATCCTGAAAAATTCGTCGAAGAAATGAAAAAGAAATTGGCACGCAAGGCTATTGATGGGGAGCCTCACAATGAGACTGAAGAGTAATACCTTAATCCTTGCAGCGCTATTGGGTTTAGCGCCGCTTGGTGCACACGCGGATATACAGTCTCAACTCGATTCGATGTTTGATTCGATGTCGAACGTTACCGACGCTGGTGCTTATGAGACTGCCACACGAGGCGTCATCACAGGGGGCTCCTTACGAGTTCGCAATAAGATCTCAACCACACCCATTGTCTCGTTCAGACCACCGTCATTTCAGGCAGGTTGTGGTGGGATCGATATGTTTGCGGGGTCTTTCTCGTTTATCAATGCACAGCAATTCGTTCAATCGCTTCGATCTGTTGCGTCGAACGCTGTCGGCGTTGCATCTGGCTACGCATTCAAGCTTGCACTGAATGCTATGGGGCCTACGGTTCATAACGTTATTCAGAATCTTCAGGAGGTTATGCAGGACATCAACAGTTTGATGTCTAACTCCTGCCAACTAGCGCAAGGTTTGGTAACTGACGCATTCAGCTCTTTTACCTCCAAGGAGACAATGCGCGCTGCCAACATCAACGTTACTTCTGGTGTGGGCGATGCTTTTGCATCTCTTATGCCTGGCAGCCTGACTTCGAAGTCACCAAAAGAACAGCAAAATGATGCCGGCCATTTCAAGTCCTGCGAAGATATCGGTAACGTTCTTTGGTGCTCCATGGAGCAGTATGGTGCAAGAAGTTTCTTCACTTACGGTTCAAGACAGACCGATGAAATGATCATGTCTTTTACGGGCACCGTGATTATTAAGTCGCTGACTGACTCTGAAGACGGTAAGGGGAAAGTTCCTGAGACTCAGTATTTTGGTCCCACGGGTATCACACTACAGGATATTGTAGAAGGTAAAAAAGAAGAACAAGTGTCGATCTACGACTGTTCGGCAGATGAAGCTGCATGTATGGAGATAAAGAGCCAGCAAATTGCATTCGATGGTCTAGCTGAAAAGATCGTTAAGTCATTCAATGGTAATTCGAACTCCCCCGGTATCGTTTACAAGTGGGCAACGAATGTTGGTTCATTTAATGCTGATGAAGTAGCAGTCATTAGCGCACTGCAGAAAGCCGGCTTTTCCGCGATGATCCAACGTATTGCTCAGCGAAGTGAGTCGATGGCAAAAGGTTTTGTGGCCGCGCACGCCAAAATGCTTGCTTTGGAAGGGGCTTACTCGCTTACATCCTCCTACATTAATACTGCTGAATCTGTGCTTCAGCGGGGGAAAATGGTTGATCAGTTAGGCGAGAAGAGTCGAGATTTCATTGTCGATGCCCGTGATCGTTTAACCTCAGAGCATCTGGCACTTCAAGCCAAATACGGTAACGATAATGACATGTATAAGGATTGGACCGTCCGCATGGAAGTTATCCCGCCTCCGAACTTTATTTCGACGATGGGCAACCGTTCTGTGAGGGCTCAGTAATGGAGTTCACTATATATTCGGTAGGTTCAGCCTCCTATCTTGAAGAGGTCTTGAATGCCGTGGCCATGATCTGCGGCACCGGGGATGTTGAGTCTTTGGCCAAAATTGGTTTTTTGATTGGCGCGCTTTTTCTTGGTTTCCAGGCTGTTTATAAGAATCAAGCGATTCCATTCCACCAGGTTGGCGTTTGCTTAATCCTTTATCTCGCAATGTATGGTCCGTCCGGACGCGCCATTATTGAAGACGTTTACGATGGCACTGTCACGGTCGTAGATAATGTCCCGTTAGGGCCGCTGATGGTTGGCTCGACCATCTCCAACGTTGGCTACAACATTACTCACCTCATGGAGCAGGCGTTCTCTACACCTTCCATGACAAATTATGGTTTCGCTGACCCAATCGAGACTCTCATGAGAGTTCGGTCGGTTACGGGCAATCTGATGTCGATACCTGCATTCACAAACGGTGGTACCGTAAATCAGGACCTACTTTCATCATGGTCCAATTACTTTCGCGAATGCACTCTCGCCGGCATGGGAGACGACATGACGGTTTATGCGAATGTCGCGCGTAGCAACGATCCAATGCAATCAGCGAAATTCTCCAGCAACGTCTACTACACACAAATTTTTGATGGTACCGCCGGCGGCCGGACGTTGAGCTGTTCAGATGCTCACACCGCTTTGGTCTCTGCTACCAATTCTTCAGCTGACAATGTGATGGAGGAAGTGGCTACAGCCGGCTTCCAGCGTCCAGGAAAGGTTGTGAGTGGCGATGAGGTCACTACGCGGATCGGTGATTCTCTTTATGCTTTGAACCTTTCCTCGATGGACGCCCGTGCGTTCACGATGGCTTCCATCCTTTACCCGATTTTCACTCAAGCACCTGGTCAAAAGGCGGTTGAGGATCTTCAGGGTAGTTATGCGGTGATGATGAGCCAGGCCCAAGCTCAGCAAAACACTCAGTGGGCAGCAGAAGGTACGATGTTCACGAAGTATGTTCGGCCCTTTATGACGTTCTTTGAAGGGTTGATCTATGCGATCACCCCCCTAATGGCGTTCTTAATTGCTATGGGTGGTTTTGGCATTAGCCTGATCGGCAAGTACATGATGCTGCTTGCATGGATGGTGCTGTGGATGCCGGCGCTGTCCATCGTGAATTTATACACTGTGTCCTCCACCGCATCGGTGATGCAGGGGTTGTTGAATACCTCGTCATTTGACGTGGGCGGTGCGGCTGTATCTTTTGAGATGCTGAAGCAAATGCAGCCTGCCCTTGAGCAAGCTGTTGGCGTTGCAGGCCTGATGGCATCGTCAGTGCCAGCAATCTGCTTGTTCCTTGTTTCGGGAACCGCCATCGCTGCATCTGGTATCGCCGGGCGTATGAATGGTTCTGATCAGATCAACGAAAAAATTGCTTCTCCCGACGTCATCACACCTGCAGCAGGACTTCAGACGACTCCTTTTGCTACCAGTGATTACGACAAAGGTTTGCGTATTAATGGTTCAGAAAATCAACGTGGCGATATTTCGGTTGGCTCAATGATGAGCGAGGGGCTCTCCAGCACGCGCACTCGTGCCGAAGCTTCCGCTGAAAGCTTCTCGAAACAACTTACCAGCGCATATGGCCGTCAACTGGACAGTTCAAACAGCATCGGTGACCAGGCGGCAGTTGGCCGTGGTTTGCAAAGCTCCTTTGGTATGAATAGCGATGCTGGCTTTCAAGCCGGTATCGATCAGTTACGGCAGCAAGGGTACTCCTCAACTCAAATTGAGGCCGGTATTGCCAGTGTGGCTTTGCGTGGCGGTGCCTCTGGTACCGCGGGGCTGAGTGCTAAGGCCGAAGCTCCAGGCGGAACTGGAGGAAGTGCTGGAGTGGGCGTTAGCGGTGGTGTGGATGCATCCAATACCAGTCAGTCGTCCAGATCTGACAACATGAACAGCTCTGAGAACGTTAACAATGCTGTAAAGGCCGTTCTTGGCGAGAGAATTGCCAACTCTTTAAACCGTACACAGGGTTACAATCTCGCTCAAAATTTTGACCATTCCGAGAGAGCTGGTGTCTCGAAATCAGATCAGGAGAGCCTTTCTAAAGCAGCTCAGCAAACGCTATCCGATCAAAAGGCGTTTCAACAAGCTGAATCCTTTGTACGGTCCGCCGGCTACAGTGAGAATTTTAAATTGGATTCCTGGGCCGGTAAGGTTGTTGGTGAAGGTCGCGATGGTGCGGTCGTATCTGATGCGATGAACAAGTACGGTGAAGAGTTCCAGGAGCATCAGCGACAGTTGAGCAACACAATGCTTGATCCTCGTCGAGCTGACGCTGCTGCAGCACTTATGACACTTGCAAAGCATGGCGATTTTTCGTCGCTTGACGGTCCAGCTGTTGATTACGATCGCTATGCGAATCTTCGGGCTCCTGCCACTGGCAACCTTGAGGGAGAAACGCAGCGTGCTGGCCACTCCGTTGATACGTCAAGCTTCAATTCATCATTCGCGGGAAGGAAAGCAGCTGCGATCCATAATTCCAACCCAGGTGGTGAGTACCAACGTATGCAGCCGGTGGTGGAAAACGACGCACAGGTGTACGGGCAATCAGCTATGAAACCTGCAGCTGATCAGGCGGAGAGTCGCATTCGAGGTCTGGCCAAGGACGTGCATGACTTTGGTGAGTCCTCCGGCGGGGGAATTGCCGGTATCACCAATAACATTGGTAGCACCCTCGGAATGCGAGGTAACAGGGAGGATTACCTTGAGGAGGGCCGGCACCTGGGGTTGAATGACGCGCAAGCTGAAGTCTTTGCAACTGCGCGTGTTGGTGGCTTCGGTGACAACTCCAAAGATCACTGGGATGCTTACGCGGAGTCGGTTGGTATGGACCATGACTTGCGTGATGGCATGTACCAGCAGCTGATTCAAGCTGGCTTGCACGATAACGGATCAGGAGCACAGCTCGCGGATATTCGTACGTTAAACGATCGCGATTCGGTAACAGATCGCATGAGTTTAAATATCCCGCGCTCGGGTCAGTAAAGGCTCACATCGCAGCAAAAAAAACCGGCCAATGGCCGGTTTTTTTATTTGAGCTGTCTCATGGGCTCCGACATTTCGTTTCCCTCAGTGATTACATAAGGGTTGTAATCTACCTGCTGAGGCATTTGTGGTTCGTAAGTACTCGATTTGTTTGTCGCTCCACTCATGAGGCCAATCAGGCTCGACAGCATGAAAATTACCGAGACGGCTAGCAACGCAAGAAATCCTACAGCTGCGCTGAATTTAGCGGTCAGAAGGCAGAAACCAATCAAACTACCAACGACAAACAGTGGCACCTTTACCTCTGGGTCTCTTCCATGGGTCAGATGCAGGGCTCCCGACCCAACAGCGAAAATCAGTGCAAGGTATGCATAGGCCTGTGCATTCACCGACATATCCTGGCTGGCGCCGGCGATGAGGCCACCAAATGAAAGCGCTACTGCAAGCAGATGCCGGAGAGTCCAACCCATACCTGACTCACGCACCAGATGTTCAACTTTCCAAAGTGGTTCGATTGCAGGAGACATCTTAGGGCGCTGCGCATACTCGGACATCAAATCAACTACGTTGATGGCAAAGGCCGCATCACGCTGGCTTGGGGCAGCTTTTTCGGAGATCAGCTGTATTGCTTCGACTGCCTTAACGAATTCCTTCGGGGCCTGTTTGAGCATGGCGGCATTGAAGGTGGCCAAGTCCACAGTTTCCGGTGGAAGACCCATGAACCCTTCGATCAGTGATTCTGCTCGTTTCGTTTCGGCAGCGATGATTGCTTTCATGAAATTCTCCTTTCGACTTACTTAGATCCTACCCTAGCCCGCCTAACTGCAACCTTATTGTCGCTGGTAAATCACGCCGCTTAACCGATACGTTGAGGGCACCTGGTCGTCGACCTCATGCTTCTCCTGGACAGGGGGTTGGCCACCCGCTGTTGGCATGTAGATATCCCGCTGCGGCCATACCTCGTCTCTCGTTTTGACGTCGCGTCGCTTCTCGCCTCTTGCTGCCTTGTTGAATGATTTCAACTGGCTGAGCTTCATTTCAATTTCGCCGGCGAGAACGAATACTGGCAGATTCGCTTTAATGGTCGCATCCCACCGCTCGCCTTTTTCACCAAACCAGATAGTGCACCTAGGATGCGGAGCTACGTTTTTATGCTTGATCAGCACCTCGGTATCTGCAAGGTGATTTATCGCCCGCAGGTCGAGGTACTCTGGCGTTTCATGGACAGGAATTTCTTCACTCGCTGCTCGTGCTTCTGATTCGTTGATTAGCTGAAGCCGAATCTTTGCCACCGAAATCTTTTCGTTTCCGGTGGTGTGGCCAGCCCACGTGAATGATATCCGCCGCGGAGCTCCGTCAAATGCATGGAGTGTTCTCTGCAATTGCTTTGTGCTGAAACCAGGACCGAGCGCCCTACGCATAATTCGCGGTCGCATCTCGGGTGTTAGGTTTTGCGCGACTCGTACTGCCTCGATCGCGTCGAGCACTTTTTTCTTGGCAACGTTGATTTCCAGTGCGAACGGCAAAACCGATTCGCTCAGTTGGAAATAGCCTGGCAGTCGCATCACTGTTCCTGGTGCTTGGCCAAGATCACGTTCGAACGTGCCGATTGCTTCCAGTGTGACCTCGATGATTTCTTCATCAGCAACCTCCGACACGTCAATGATGTCGGGGGTTCGTTGCTCCTGCAGCACAGGTAGGCGCCATACCTTGCCTCGGACAACGAGAGATGGCCATGTCGCGTTGAAGCGTGTGACAGCTCTCACTAGCTGCTGGTAAGCCCGTTCGACGTCTTCGTACATACGGTTGCCTCCATGGTGTTTGCACAATTATACCACCCCTGCATAGCGGTGTGCCTTTTTCACCCCCTACTTTCCCTGTACACCCGCACTCCCCCACTGGGGCTGCCGGCTTTACCTTCCTTTCTTCATCCTTTTGACATTCCGTCTACCTTCCATCGCGCGCTACGCGGGCCGATCAGGCACGGGGGTAGGGTTACCCCGCGCATGCCTGCACTAACGTTGGTCTATGGGGCTCAGAGGAAGGGCTTGGCGGTCTTTCAGGGTTCGTAGGAGGGGAGGATGGGTATTTCTAGCGTTTTTATAGTGCAGGGGTGGTATAGATTAGAGGCATCCGGACGACTTTCGTCTTCTGAATGCGCTGATTTTCGATTGTCGACCGATTGTCGATTCTGAGGAGAACCTTGGGCTGGGCTGCTGCAACTGCATTTGCATTTGCATTTGCATTTGCAGCACCAAGGTTGGCGAGGTTCGAGGTTTGATCGCGTTTTTGCTTGCGTTCGTTACCTAGATGCAATTCGCCATAGCGGCGAAAGATAACGCCCGACGTCCAACTTCACACTGGAGTCGTCTTAACTTCAGGCGGATCTGCAGGTAGATCCAATTGAGATTGTGCTACCTGGTGAAATCATACATTTCTCTGTCCACGTTATTGCCCTTAATCGGTGCCCTACCAGGTATCTGTAGCAGCTTGCCCTAAATTCCTGGCCTTCATCATTGCTTCTCTTCCTAAGTTTTTTACCGGCATCGGTCGGCTTAATATGAGTTTTGAGACTGCTCTGCGATTGACTGCCCAGCGATCTTGCCGGCCGACCTGGTCTTTTTGTGCGGCCTAAGATTGGGTCCATGATTATTGCTGCCTGTCCCTTGTTGATCGGGTGTGCCAAATATATTTAAGCCAACGTTCCCATTGAGAACGGCTGCGTCGCTTTAACTGCGGTATTCAGAATTGTTGACGCATGAAAACTCCTTTGGTGTCTTTTGTCAGTACGTCCTGACATTGACCGACTGCGCATATGTAAACAAATGCTGCTTGTGGGCTTTCGCTCTTGCTTGTTCACGCTGTCATGTAAATTCGTTCATTAGGCACTGATGTCTCTGGTGACCATGTTGCACAGCTCTGCTTTCATCAGGTGCTGGTGCCGTAATGCTTCCTGGTTCATTGCTTGAGTGAGCCTTTGCTTCAAATCCTAGTGTCTGATGATCCGAGACACATGACGCTGTGGTCTTTTCAGATTTGGGCTAGGTCCAGCGCCTGACAGCAGGAAAGAATCTTTCAGTGTCTGCTGCGGCCCGTACCTGCCCTACCCTGCTTGCGTAAGAAATGTTGAGGTGTTCAGTGACTGAGAAACTTGTTGATGGCTTTCATGTTTATGGTGCTTCGGCGTCGGCAAAATTTGAGATCGTGGCCAACCGTGGTGGCGTCTTCGTTCTTGCCGTTGATATTGCTGGTCGTGTCCCCTCGAGGGATACGTTTGATTGGGAGAGTAAAATTTCTATCCAGGTGACTGACCGCGAGATGCCTCAGTTCATGTGCGCGGTGCTTGGTATCACTCCTACGTTTGATTTCAGAAATCATGGTTCGAAAAAAAACAAATCTCTCTCCCTGGCTAATCAGCCGGAGAAAGGAATCTTGTACCTTCGCGTGACTGAGGGTCAGGTTGGTCACAGCATTCCAATTTCTGCAGACAAAGTTTTTCACTTAGGAGTGATTGGGATGAAGGTCCTTTCTCGCCAGACGGGTGCTGACACTCAGACGTGTCTTCTGCTTCTACGTGGTACAACAGGTCGGCTGCTTCACGGTCTTCAATAGCTTTTGTTTTCAAAGCTTTATAAACAGAAAAACCACCTTTGGGGTTAAAAGCGGTTATAGAGCGGTTAAGAGCGGTTATAGGGCATAAGAATGTGGCTGAAGCCCTTGATTTATAAGGCTTTCAACAGTTTACCTCTTACCTCACTATGAGGTTTTGATACCTGATCATGAGGTATTCATACCTCACTATGAGGTAAATGTACCTGATCATGAGGTAAGCCTGCATTTCAGCCTTTTTATTACTTTAGATATGTCTCCTAAACCGTTGATTTATAAGGGAAAAAGCTAATACAGGTCTGTTTCTGATTATGGGGTAAGGCTAGCTGACTTAGAGGTATGGTTTCTGACTATGGAGTAATGGTTGTCAAGTTGTTGATTTATAAGGGTTTTATCCTAGCCTTTGTTGACGCGCGTATCAGCGGATCTTCAGGCTTTTCTACCCTGATTTTGGGGTAAAAAGTCCAAGATCATACTGATCCTCCCCTCCCCTATTATCCCTATCTGCACCCTCCTGTGGGCCGCGTAAAACGTGGCTTGCGTTCATTTTTGTGTGATTTTCAAACCTATGCCCTCCCCTGCCGTACCGTGTGTGGTGGCGTTTGCTTCTTTACCCCTTAATCAGTTTAATCGCCATGGCCTTCGTTTTTGTCACCGTTACCCCATAATTCGGTGTCTACGCTGTGGAATAGCGTCGTGCATCTCGTGTTTTCCTGAAGTCCGTCTTACGCCTTAATCAGTCATTTTCCATTTTGAGAGCAAAAAAAACCCCGCTTATGCGGGGTCTGATGTTGTGTTCTTTCGTCGCTTCACCACGACCTTATCCTTTGCGTCGATCGATCCTTCCAGAAGAAATCCTGATCTTTTGAGCTCATCGAGAGCTTCGCGAATCATTTGGCGTGCCTTACCGATCGATGAGACTCTCGAACCGGCACTCTTTATGAGCGTTTCTACCTTGAGATCGTATGGTTCTGAATGTGAGGCATAAAATCCGTGCATCCATTTGGCGAGGTTACCTTTTAGGGAAAGCCGTTGCTCCCATTCAATCCTGGTACTGTAAAAGCCACCGCCAAAAAGCTTTGCAATTTCAGGTTCAAGTTCGATCACCCAGCTTAGGTCCCTGCCGGTGTTGTCTTCTTCCAGGTCATCGCTGTATTCGAATTTCCTAATTAGAGAAAGAACCACCCCGCGCCCCAGTCGCTCAGAATGAATTGCAACCGCGGTTGCTTTGAGCCTGGTCAGGATATTTTTAAGCCGTTCGGTGTGTTTTTTACCGTATGGCATTTTCAGATCTTTTTTCATGGCCAGTGGGCTAAAGCAGATCGGGTGGCCGAGCTCTGCTTCCCTGGCCAAGTGAACTACTTGGAACCAAACGTCTAAATCATCTTGCCTAAGCTCTTCGCCGCTGTAGATCAGCCTTGAGTTGCCGTAGGACACGACCTCAATATTTTTCATCTGCTCTCGAGGAGTATTACGGTTCCTTGCCGTGAATAGCGCACTTCGTAAAGCCTCGTTAGGTGCTTCTCTGACCTCCTCTCCCCAGGCCTTCAGACGGATTTCTGCTGTTTTTTGAGCTTCTTTTTGAACTGCAGCAGCTCTTTCTTTTGCTGCACGAAGACCATCCCCAGGCTTTCTTTTGGAAGAAGCATTTTTTCCTTCGCTTGTTTCTTCGCTTTTGAAGAGATCAGGAGTTCTGGGCTCGTCTGGTTTCTCAGTGCTCACATTGGGACCTATTAGGCAGTTTTCAGATTTTTGACGAATTCTTCGATCTGCTTCAGTTGCTCTTCAGTAAAAGAGGTACGTTTTAATTTCAGTTCGAAGTGTGTCTTAGTGGTCTTAACCTGCCCCATAGTTACGCCGTTCGATTCAATTGCTTGTGGCGTGATTTTCAAAGCGCTTTGGTTAAATTTAGCTTCAAGTGTGCTTGCTAGGTTTTTTAGCGGAGTATTACTCGTGATTGCTTTTTGTACGATAGAGATCAGCGCTTTATGTATCTGATCAGCTTCAATACCTTCTTCAACACGCTTCTTTATTACCTTTACGGTGTTCTCAGCTGTCAACCCAGAAATCAGCTCTGGTTTTTTCTCCAGAAGTGTATTAACAGCTTCTGGCAAGTTTTCAAAAGCCATTAACCGATAATAGACAGTTTTAGTTAGGCCGAACTCAGCGTGTGTGCCAACACTACTGCCAAACTTACTCTTGTGTTTCAACAACGATCGAGCAAGCTCAAAGTCTGTTAAATCCTCTCGACCAAGGTTCTCTGCTAGCGCCAGAGCCGACATTTCTTCTTCTGTGATGTTCTTCACATGAGCAAGAATAACTGTCTTTCCAAGGTGCCTGTGGGCGCGTACACGGCGCTCCCCAGATACGATCTGATATCTATTGCCGTATGGACGAACGGTGATTGGCTGCTGAAGCCCCTGCTCATCAATCAGCTGCGCTAGCTCTTCAATTCCTATGAAGCGTATCCGTGGCTGGTATGGATTTGGGTCAATGCTCGTTAGATCAATTGGTCGGGCGGTCCATACCATTGTTTGGCTGTCCCCAGCTTCTTCAATTGCTGCTTGATGCTCTTGCATGCCTGCAACAAGTGATCCAGCCAACGTTGCACCGAGCCCTTGCCGTCTCCGAGGCGTTGTCGACTCAGTTTTGCCAGCGACTTTAGAGGCTGGTTTTGCTGGTGGTTTTGCAGCTGGTTTCGATGTGGGATTTTTTTGTGTCTGGCTCATGCTTTAAGCCCCTTCCCTTTTGTTTCTTTAGCAACATAAACGGCTAGCTCGGCATATTGCTTAGCTACCTTGTTGTTTTTGTCGAAATCACCAACCGTTTGTTTTCTTGCAATTGATTGGTTAACTCTTGTAGTTGGCGATATATAAACAGGTACTACGCTTCCAAATAGAATAACTGCATCATTTTCAGTCTCTTGGCAGAGAGTCATCCGCTTGTCGTGTTTAGCAAGAAGAGCTCCTAGAAAAGTCAAATCAGGGTTGATCTGTTTAACCTTTGTGATTCTGGACTGGAGGTCTGCAAGACCATACAAACCGTAACTCGCGCCGGACTCTACTGGAATAATGTAGTGAGTTGCCGCGGCCAGGGCGTTCATAGTTAGCAGCCCTAAATTAGGCGGGCAATCGAGAATGATGTAATTAGCTTTGCCAATCAGCGGTTTAATTCTTTCCTTCAAAACTTCATTTGGTCGTGCGGCTTCGTGTCGGATGATGTCTGGAACGTTTTCCAGACTCATCGATCCGTAGATGAGACTTACGCCCTCTACGTGAGTTTCATCAAAGATGAACGCTGCAATGTTTGCCGTTGGATTAAGCATTAACTCGGCCAAGTTATGTTGGACTTTTGCCGGGTGTGCAACGCCAATGTGTTGCGATGCGTTAGCCTGAGGATCCATATCAATAAGCACTACTGTGCAATTCTCGTCGAGCTTTGCCAGGTTATCGGCCAAATTGATTGCAGTCGTCGTTTTCGTTACCCCGCCTTTGTGGTTGGCGATTGCAATAATGACTGTTTCGATTTCTGCAGTTTTGGCTTTTGGTGCGGCCATGAGAGCTCCTAATAGGTCGATGTAGTACTCGGTATGTCTTACATCTTGTGTTGGATTATGCAACATCTCTAATTTTTTTACCGCCCTTTCGTCTGTTTTTGACCCCCATTATTTTTTCTAGTCGCAGCATCCTTTCTTCATTCCACGACCGGAAATCCTCACAAAATTCCCATAATGGGAATTTTTTAAATCAAGACGCCTGTGATTTAACTCTCATACGTCTGATGCTCGGGACAGGTTTCGTTCAAAGGAAAGTCCCATAGTGGGAATTAGGGGCTTGGCTATAGCGGTGTTGACCCCTGCTCACCCGTCTTTTGGGTTGGACGGAGAGTCAGACTCTGTGATTTCAGTTCTCTTAATGAAGGCATTGGTGTTGTCCGATCCGTCCAGATTAATAAGGCAAATCCTTTTAAGTCGAGAAAAGTCCCATAGTGGGAATGTGGGTGTAGGCCTGACTAGCCGGCATTACACGCGGCATTGTGTAACTTTTGGATTAGTGGAAAGGTGGTCTGGGATGTCTGCCCTGCTCTTTCTGTGCTGGTGTTGTGCCCAGACCAGAGCGCCGATTGGCCTCCTAGGGAGAAAATTCTCATGGTGGGAATGTGTGCCTATACGTGAGTCATTGGATCCCGCCGGGTTCGGTGCCACGTACTGGGCGCATGGTCTCACTCCAACTGAGACGGTCTTAGGTCCAGTCGGCAAATCTGGTGAGGTTCAATACTCGGGAAAAGTCCTATAGTGGGAATGTGTGCCTATGCGTGAGTCCTTGGATTCCGCCGGGGTTCGGTGCCACGTACTGGACGCAAGATCTCGCTCCAACTGAGGCGGTCCTAAGGTCCGGTCAGCGGGGAAAGTCCCATAGTGGGAATGTGTGCCTATGCGTG
>NZ_SCOO01000031.1:0-81206 GCF_005502415.1 Pseudomonas sp. G(2018)
CCCCCATTACCGTCGCCACGACCAGCAAGGGCCGGGCAATCAGCAGATCGCCGATCATGGCGTACGCAGGCGGGTTCTGGATGGTGTACCGCGGATCACCGCTGCCGCTGTTGGCGACGGCTGAAGTGCCGACGCTCAACAGCATCGCGACGACAAGGGTTTGAAGCAGCTTCATGACACGGTCCTTCGGCTAAACAGTCAGAACACTGACTATAGAACGTCGGCGTTTCAGCTCTGGCAGCGCGGGCAAAAGACGCTGGCGCGCTGCCCGAGCTTCACTTCGCGCAATTGCGTGCCACAGACTTTGCAGTGCTCGGCACCCCGGCCGTACACGAACAGCTCCTGCTGGAAGTAGCCCGGCTGACCGTCCCCCCCGATAAAGTCCCGCAGCGTGGTACCGCCGCGCTCGATGGCGGCGGCCAGGATGCGTTTGATTTCGATCGCCAACTTCAGATATCGAGTTCGGGAAATGCTCTTGGCCTCCCGCCGCGGGTCAATACCAGCGGCGAACAGCGCTTCGGTCGCGTAGATATTGCCGACGCCGACCACCACCGCGTTGTCCATGATGAACGGTTTGACCGCCATCGAACGCCCGCGAGACAGCTGGAACAAACGGTCACCGTCGAACAGGTCGGTCAGCGGCTCCGGCCCCAGGCGAATCAACAGTTCATGATTGAGCGGGTCGAGACTCCAGAGCATCGCGCCAAACCGGCGTGGGTCTGTGTATCGCAAGGCCAGGCCCGACTCCAGTTCGATGTCCACATGCTCGTGCTTGGCCGCGGGCAGGCCGACTTCCACCAGACGCAAATTCCCCGACATGCCCAAATGGCTGATCAAGGTGCCGACTTCAGCATTGATCAGCAGGTACTTGGCCCGCCGCTCCACCAGCACGATGCGCTGGCCGGACAGGCGCACATCAAGATCTTCGGGAATCGGCCAGCGCAGACGGCGGTCGCGCACGATCACCCGGCTGACGCGCTGTCCTTCCAGGTGCGGGGCAATGCCACGGCGGGTGGTTTCGACTTCTGGCAGTTCAGGCATGGAGGTCGCGGATCGTCTGTTTGAGGGTCTCGAAATCGTAATCCGAGAGGCCGACGTAATCGAGCACCAGATGCGCGATGCTGTTCCATTCATGGTCTTCGGTCTGGTTGCCCAGCACCCGGTAGGACGCACAAATGTGTTCGGCCATCTTCAGGATCGCCAGCAGGTTCTTCAGCGAGCTGTTGCGCGACGACTCATCGCTGAAGATCGCCAGGGCATTGTGGTGATTGGCGATCGCGGCCGTGACGTGGTCCGGCAGGCGCCAGGATTTGGCCGTGTAATAGCCAACCACCGCGTGGTTGGTGTTGAACGCCTGGTTCTCGGTGTCCACCACCCGGCAATCGGGACCGGCGTTGGCGTAGGCCTGTTCCAGCACCGTCATGTATTCGGGAAAACGCTGGAGCATCAGCGGCACGCCACAGTCGTGGAACAGACCCAGGGCGTACGCTTCGTCGCCGGCCTGGACCCCGATGCGCTTGGCCAGGGTCAGGCAAGTCATCGCGACGTCCTGCGCGGTGTCCCAGAAACGGTTCAAGGTGACGATGGTTTCGTCGTTCATCTCACCCTTGATCGACTGCGCGTTGATCAGGTTGATGATCGAGCGGCTGCCCAGCAGATTCACCGCGCGCTGGATCGAGGCGATCTTGTTGGTCAAACCGTAATACGGCGAGTTGACGATTTTCAGCAAGGCTCCGGAGAGACCCGGGTCCTGGGAAATCAGCTTCGCGATCACGTCCAGATCCGGGTCGGGCATGTACTGCTCCATCTGCAGATCCACCATGATCTGCGGTTGGGCCGGCACGCTGATGCCTTGCAGGGATTGCTGGATTTGTTCGGGAGTCAACTCTTGGGACATAGGTACACACTCTGGGCCAGGCGCAGATTCTAGCTTCTAAAAATCGGATCCGACATGCCGGTGAGTACATCGCAGGAGCTTTCATCCATTTGAAACCGCTTTCGCGAGCAGGGGCCATCAGCGTTTCATCGCCCATCAATCCCGCCACAGGCTGCAACACGCTATACTCCCGCTCTTTTTTCCGGAGCGACGTCATGTCCCTGCCTAGCCTGCGCCTCAAAGCCAACGCCGACCGCCGTCTGCGCAACGGTCATTTGTGGGTCTATAGCAACGAAATCGATGTAGCGGCGACCCCTTTGCACGGTTTCAAGGCCGGCGATCAGGCGATCCTCGAAGCCGCCGGCGGCAAGCCGCTGGGCATCGTGGCCATGAGCCCGAACAACCTGATCTGCGCCCGCCTGCTGTCGCGCGACATCAAGCTGCCGCTGGACAAGTCGCTGCTGGTGCATCGCCTGAACGTGGCCCTGTCGCTGCGCGATCGCCTGTTCGACAAGCCGTTCTACCGCCTGGTCTACGGCGATTCCGACCTGCTGCCGGGCCTGGTGGTCGACCGTTTCGGCGACATTCTGGTGGTGCAGATCGCCTCGGCGACCATGGAAGCCCACAAGGACGACGTGATCGCGGCGCTGACCCAAGTACTCAAGCCGAGCGGCATTCTGTTCAAGAACGACTCCGCCGCCCGTGACGCCGAAGGCCTGAACCGCTACGTCGAAACCGTGTTCGGCCTGGTGCCGGAATGGGTGGCGCTGGAAGAGAACGGCGTGAAGTTCGAAGCACCGGTCATTCAAGGCCAGAAAACCGGCTGGTTCTACGACCACCGCATGAACCGCGCACGCCTTGCACCGTATGCCAAGGGCAAGCGCGTACTGGATCTGTACAGCTACATCGGCGGCTGGGGCGTGCAAGCGGCGGCGTTCGGCGCCAGCGAAGTGTTCTGCGTCGACGCATCGGCCTTCGCCCTCGACGGCGTCGAGCGCAACGCCGCGCTAAACGGTTTTGCCGAAAAGATGACCTGCATCGAAGGCGACGTGTTCGAAGCCCTGAAAGAGCTCAAAGCCAGCGAAGAACGTTTCGACGTGATCGTGGCCGACCCGCCGGCGTTCATCAAACGCAAGAAAGACATGAAAAACGGCGAAGGCGCCTACCGTCGCCTGAACGAGCAAGCCATGCGCCTGCTGACCAAGGACGGCATCCTGTTCAGCGCCTCCTGCTCGATGCACCTGCCGGAAGACGACCTACAAAATATCCTGCTGACCAGCGCCCGCCACCTGGATCGCAACATCCAGATGCTGGAGCGCGGCGGCCAGGGCCCGGACCATCCGGTGCACCCGGCGATTGCTGAAACGCGTTACATCAAGAGCATTACTTGCCGGCTGTTGCCTAACAGCTAACCGCTATCTAATTGCGGGAGCGAGTCAGCTCGTTCCCGCAACAGATTCAGAACAGTCCCACACTTGCTGCATTGACTTCCCTGTTCATCAAGTCGACTCTCGACCCCCCCTCACGGATCGAGAGCGTTGTTGATGAACCCTTCCACGCACGCCGCGAAAAAATCGTCGCTCATCCTGCTGTTGATGACCATGACGCTACTGGGCGTTTTTCCGCTGGACGTCGTACTTCCTTCCTTTCCCGCTCTCTCTGACTACTACCAGACCTCACCGTCCGACATTGCCCTGTCCGTCAGTTTATTTGCCATTGGCCTGGCGTTGTCCGTGCTGCTGATCGGACCGTTTTCCGACCTGTGGGGACGCAAGAGACTGCTGCTCGGCGGTATCGCCATCGCTGCGATTGGCGCCGCGGGCTGCCTGGTTTCCAGCGAATACAGCTGGTTTCTGTTCTTTCGGGTCATCCAGGCAGTGGGGTGCGGATCCTTTGCGTTGTCACAGGCGCTGATTCAGGATTTGTTCGTCGGCAGGGAACAGGAGCGAATCAGGATCTGGATGACGACCGGCAGCGGGGTGTTCATTTCCATATCGCCGCTACTTGGCACCTGGCTGCAAATGCATCTGGGCTGGCAAGGCAGCTTTTATGTCTTTATGGCGTTGGCGGCCATTGTCTGGATAAGGGCGAGTGCCCTGCTCAAGGAAACTCCGCGCAGTCGCAATATGTCGTCCGGCGGCTTTTTCAGTGCCTACTGGCGGTTGTGTTCCGATTTTAGCTTCATGGGTTACTGGCTGATTTCGGCCCTGGCTTTTGCCTGTCATTTTTCATTCATCGTCATCTCGCCCATCATTTTCATGGAGCGTCTGGGGCTCTCATCATACGAATTCGCCTGGGCATTGTTGCTGTATGGCGTGGCTTATGTGTTCGGCGGGATAGTCGCCAGCGCGCTGCATCGGCGTCTGCAGGCCAATACGCAGATTATTGTCGGCCTGGGGCTGATCGCACTGTCGGGGCTGGTCATGCTGTGGCTGGCGAATCAATTCGGTCTCACTGCCGCTGCGGTGCTGATTCCCATGCTCATTTGTACGGCCGGCACCACCATTGCCAGGCCTATCGCCAACTCCAAAGCCATGACCCTCTATCCACATGATGGCGGTACGTCCTCCTCGGTCGGCGGCCTAATGATCTTCATGTGCGGAGGTGTGATTAGCGCCGTGATCAATTTCGCCTCAGAGAACCTGACTACCGCGCTGGCCTTGTGTTTCCTTATCTTGAGCGCAGCGGGTCTTGGCTTGAACACATTGATCATGCAGCGGAGTCTGGCGGCGAAAATGAGCTGATACCTGCCAGTCGTCATCCCGCACGCTTCGTCAACACTGGATCAGCACTTCCCGGCATTCCCTCCAGCCGCCAGCCGTGTAGAATCGCGAACATTCATCGCCAGTCATCCCCGGCGGGTTTATGAGCTCAAGCTGAAGCGCGCGGCGATCCCGCAAAGTTATCGGCAACCTATGGACACACGGCCATTTCCGAGTACTCCAGACGTCACTAGAAGCTCACTTCCCTTTTGATACCTGATTAGCCGCCCGGAGTGCTTCATGCCTGATTACCGTTCGAAAACATCCACCCACGGTCGCAACATGGCCGGTGCCCGCGCACTGTGGCGCGCCACGGGGATGAAAGATGACGACTTCAAAAAGCCGATCATCGCCATTGCCAACTCCTTCACCCAGTTCGTACCGGGCCACGTCCACCTCAAGGACCTGGGCCAACTGGTCGCCCGCGAAATCGAACGCGCCGGCGGTGTGGCAAAAGAATTCAACACCATCGCGGTCGATGACGGCATCGCCATGGGCCACGACGGCATGCTCTATTCGCTGCCAAGCCGCGAGATCATCGCCGACTCCGTCGAGTACATGGTCAACGCCCACTGCGCCGACGCCATCGTCTGCATCTCCAACTGCGACAAGATCACCCCTGGCATGCTGATGGCCGCCCTGCGCCTGAACATCCCGGTGATCTTCGTATCCGGCGGCCCGATGGAAGCCGGCAAGACCAAACTGGCCAGCCACGGTCTCGACCTGGTCGATGCCATGGTGATCGCCGCCGACTCCAGCGCTTCTGACGAGAAGGTTGCCGAGTACGAGCGCAGCGCCTGCCCGACCTGCGGTTCGTGTTCCGGTATGTTCACCGCCAACTCGATGAACTGCCTGGTCGAAGCCTTGGGCCTGGCCTTGCCGGGCAACGGTTCGACCCTGGCCACCCACAGCGACCGCGAGCAGCTGTTCCTGCAGGCCGGCCGCACCATCGTCGAGCTGTGCAAGCGTTACTACGGCGAGAACGATCAGTCGGTACTGCCGCGCAATATCGCCAACTTCCAAGCGTTCGAAAACGCCATGACCCTGGACATCGCCATGGGCGGTTCCACCAACACCATCCTGCACTTGCTGGCCGCCGCCCAGGAAGCCGAGATCGATTTCGACCTGCGCGACATCGACCGCCTTTCGCGCAACGTGCCGCAACTGTGCAAGGTCGCGCCGAACATCCAGAAGTACCACATGGAAGACGTGCACCGTGCCGGCGGGATCTTCAGCATCCTCGGCTCCCTGGCCCGTGGCGGCCTGCTGCACACCCAGTTGCCGACCGTGCACAGCCGCAGCATGGAAGAAGCCATCGCCAAGTGGGACATCACCCAGACCGACGACGAAGCGGTGCATCACTTCTTCAAGGCCGGTCCCGCGGGCATCCCGACGCAAACCGCGTTCAGCCAGTCGACCCGTTGGGAAACCCTGGACGACGACCGTGAAAACGGCTGCATCCGCAGTGTCGAGCACGCCTATTCGAAAGAAGGCGGCCTGGCCGTGCTGTACGGCAACATCGCCCTGGACGGTTGCGTGGTGAAAACCGCCGGCGTCGACGAGTCGATCCACGTGTTCGAAGGCAACGCGAAGATCTTCGAAAGCCAGGACAGTGCCGTACGCGGGATCCTCGCCGACGAAGTGAAAGAAGGCGACATCGTCATCATTCGCTACGAAGGCCCGAAAGGCGGCCCGGGCATGCAGGAAATGCTCTACCCGACTTCGTACCTGAAATCCAAAGGCCTGGGCAAAGCCTGCGCCCTGCTCACCGACGGTCGTTTCTCCGGCGGCACCTCGGGCCTGTCCATCGGCCACGCTTCGCCTGAAGCCGCTGCCGGTGGCGCGATTGGCCTGGTGCAGGACGGCGACAAAGTGCTGATCGACATTCCGAATCGCTCGATCAACCTGTTGATCAGCGACGAAGAACTGGCCGCGCGCCGCGTCGAGCAGGACAAGAAAGGCTGGAAACCGGTGGAAGTGCGTCCACGTAAAGTGACCACTGCCCTGAAAGCCTACGCGCTGCTGGCGACCAGTGCCGACAAGGGTGCGGTGCGTAACAAGGCGATGCTTGACGGGCTTTGATGCTTAACTGTTGAACAAAAAATACCCCGCCAAGTGCGGGGTATTTTTTTGCTAATGAAGCCGGGTCGGCAATGGATATTCCTTTGAATGTGACGCCGCCATCGCGGGCAAGCCTGCTCCCACAAGGTCTCGGGTGAAACACAGGTCGTGTGAACACCCAAGCCCCCTGTGGGAGCGCCGCGGTCTTTATTGAATCTCTTGCGGCGTAACGATCACCCAGTTCTTGTCCGCCGTCACCGCCAGCCCTTCCTTGGCCTGGGCCGCGGCGTTCTTGGCCATCATGCCGTTGATCTGGGTCATGTACTTGTCCTTGCGGTTGACCCACAGGTGGATGCCACCCTTGGCCACGTCGACACCGTGGAACAGCATGTAGCCGTCACTGGTCGGGGTGTCGCCGCCGACGAGGACCGGTTTTTTCCATTCATCGATGTAGGTCAGGATCGCGGCATGCTTGCCGGCCATCCAGGTCGCCGGAGTCCACAGGTACGGGGTCAGTTCCAGGCCGAGGTTGGCCTTCTCGTCATACTTGCCGGCGGTGATCTGCTTGCGCGCGGTGGTCAGTTCGCCAGTCTTTTGGTCCTTGAGCAGCAATGACACGCCGATCACGTTCTGCGGTTTGACGTTGTAGCCGTACTTCGGATCGGCCGCGACCATGCGCACCAGTTCTTCGGAGGCGGCGGTCATCACGTAGACCTCGATGCCGTTCTCCATCAGCTTGTTGTACAGCTCTTGCTGGCCAGTGAAGATTTTCGGCGGGTTGACGTCGAGCTTCTTGACCACATCGCCTTCGTAGTACGTGGCCGGCACCGGTTTACCGGAAGCCATCAACTCATCGACATAGCCCTTGAGTTCCTTGAGCGTGAAGCCGGAAAACACCTGGGCGACCCATGGATAGCAAACCATGTCGTCGAGTTCGCAGAGGCGGTAGTAGTAGCTGAACAGGCTTTCCTTGTGGTCGGCGGTGTCCTTGAACGGCATCAGTTTCAGGGAGGGGTCGAGTTTGTCGCGGGTGATCAGGCCCTTGTTCTCCATGAACGGCAGCAACGACTCTTCGAGGTCGTAGCGGTAACTGGTGTTGTCCATGTCGAACACCGCGTAGTTACCTTTGTTGGCGTTGGCGGCGATCATCGCGTCCAGCGCCTTGGCCTGATCGGCAGGCCAGTGTTTCAGATCCGTGGCGAGTACCTGGCCGGCAAGGCCCAGGCAAAGAGCTGCAGCCAGTAATTTCGGTGCTAACTTCATCGACTTTCTCCCTGAGTGAAAGACATCGACGCTAACAAATAAGTGTGACAGTCCTCGTCCGTCAGCGACCGCCAACGTGCCTATCGCGCCAGCCGTATTCCCAAAAGCGACACACGCTTATTCCAAAAACGACAGTTTCAAGACGTTTTCGATATTAATTCATTGGAAATCAAGCTGTTAGGCTTGCCGGTTCGCAGCTGCCCCGGAAGGCAGTTGGCATATGTCTAATGGGAGTTCCAATGAATCTGCCGCTGATTCTCAACTTGCTGGTGTTCCTCGCTTTGCTCTTCGTCCTGGCGCAAACCCGCCAGACTACATTTAGCCTGGCAAAAAAGGTCCTGCTCGCACTGGTGCTGGGCGTGGTGTTCGGTGTGTCGCTGCACACTGTTTACGGCACCGGCAATCCGGTGCTGAAAGCCTCGATCGGCTGGTTCGATCTGGTGGGTAACGGTTATGTGCAGCTGCTGCAAATGATCGTCATCCCGCTGGTGTTCGCCTCGATCCTCAGTGCCGTGGCACGTCTGCACAACGCCTCGTCGCTGGGCAAGATCAGCTTCCTGACCATCGGCACGTTGCTGTTCACCACGGCCATCGCGGCGCTGATCGGCATCGGCCTGACCAACCTGTTCGGCCTGACCGCCGAAGGCCTGGTGGCCGGCACCCAGGAAATGGCGCGTCTGCAAACCATTCAGACTGACTATGTGGGCAAGGTCGCAGACCTGAATGTGCCGCAATTGCTGCTGTCGTTCATTCCGCAAAACCCATTCGCCGATCTGGCGCGGGCCAAACCGACGTCGATCATCAGCGTGGTGATCTTCGCCGCCTTCCTCGGCGTCGCGGCTCTGCAACTGCTCAAGGATGACGTGGAAAAGGGTCAGAAAGTGATCAACGCCATCGACACCCTGCAAGCCTGGGTGATGCGTCTGGTGCGTCTGGTGATGAAGCTGACCCCATACGGCGTCCTGGCGCTGATGACCAAAGTCGTCGCTGGTTCCAACCTGCAGGACATCATCAAGCTCGGCAGTTTCGTGGTGGTTTCCTACATCGGCCTTGGCCTGATGTTTGTCGTCCATGGCCTGCTGGTGTCGGCTGCGGGGATCAATCCGCTGCGCTTCTTCCGCAAGATCTGGCCGGTGCTGACGTTTGCTTTCACCAGCCGGTCGAGCGCGGCGACGATCCCGTTGAGCATTGAAGCGCAGACCAGCCGTTTGGGTATTCCGCAGTCCGTCGCCAGCTTCGCCGCATCGTTCGGCGCGACCATTGGCCAGAATGGCTGTGCCGGTCTGTACCCGGCGATGTTGGCAGTGATGGTGGCGCCGACCGTGGGCATCAATCCGCTGGACCCGCTGTGGATCGCGACGCTGGTGGCGATTGTCACGCTGAGTTCGGCCGGTGTGGCCGGGGTGGGTGGTGGTGCGACCTTTGCCGCGCTGATCGTGCTGCCGGCGATGGGCTTGCCGGTTTCATTGGTGGCGTTGCTGATTTCGGTCGAGCCGTTGATTGATATGGGGCGTACGGCGTTGAACGTCAGTGGTTCGATCACGGCCGGTGCGGTTGCCAGCCAGGTGATGCAGCAGACGGATAAAGCGTTGCTGGAGGCGGATGAGCATTCGGCGTTGGCGCACGCTTAAATTCTTTAGCGTCTGATCTGGCCTCATCGCCAGCAGGCTGGCTCCCACAGGGATTTTGGGTGTTCACACAATCTGTGTTTCACCTCAAACCCACTGTGGGAGCCAGCCTGCTGGCGATGCTTTTAGGCTTTTTCCCAGACTTCGAAGTTGTACGCCGGTTTGTCATCTACTGCCGGATTTTCGATGTTGGAAACCAATTTCCACTGTTTCAAATCAAACTCCGGAAACCAAGCATCCCCTTCCGGGCTCAACGCCACGCGCGTCAAATACAACCGATCAGCCTGCGCCAACCCCTGCGCATACAACTGCGCCCCGCCAATCAGCATCAGCTCATCGACACCCTGCTCTTTCGCCCATTGCTCGGCGCGAACCACGGCGGCTTCCAGCGACGGATAAACCTCCGCGCCTTCCAGCACCAGATCCGTCTGACGGCTGACTACGATGTTCAAGCGCCCAGGCAACGGACGACCGAGGGAATCCCAGGTCTTGCGGCCCATGATGATCGGCTTGCCCAGGGTGGTGGCCTTGAAGTATTTGAAGTCCCCCGGCAAGTGCCAGGGCATGCTGTTGTCGATGCCGATCACACGGTTTTCACCGAGGGCTGCGATCAGGCTTAAGGGGAGTGATTTAGTCATGCCGGCGAGGATACCAGAGCCTCGCTTTCCCCGATAAGCGCCACAGCGGTTATGCTCACAGCTCAATTAAGCGACGGGATGCCGCGTGACTGAACTGAATAACCTCTGGCTGACAGAAACCATCCGCCTGCGTGAAGAACACGCGGGTCCCCTGGAAGACCTGGAAGCCAATCGACTGGCCCGCAGCGCGGGCGGCGACCTGCCGACACGCATTCAACGCCGGGCCCTGTGGCTGGCCGAACGGGATGGCTTGGGCGACGCGCTCAAGCACTGGCTACAAGGGGCACGACTAGCGTTGATCGTACTGGCGGTGCTGGCCGTGGTCAGCGGCGCCGGCCTGGCATTTGCTGCACTGGGTGACGGCCAGACGCCGGTGAATGTGTTCTGGGCTTTGGGCAGTCTGCTCGGGATCAATCTGATTCTGCTGCTGAGCTGGGCGATAGGTCTGGTGTTTGCCGGCGAACACGGCGCCAGCCTTGGACGTCTGTGGTTATGGCTCAGCGAAAAGCTCGCCCGCGACGCCAAGGCCGCACAATTGGCGCCTGCCCTGCTCTTGCTGCTGCAACGACAGAAACTCAATCGCTGGGCAATCGGCGTGCTGGTCAACGGCGTGTGGTTGCTGGCGATGCTCAGTGCGCTGGTGATGCTGCTGACATTGATGGCCACCCGGCGCTACGGCTTTGTCTGGGAAACCACCATCCTCGGTGCGGATACCTTTATCACCATGATCCAAGGCCTCGGCGCCCTGCCGGCGCTACTCGGTTTCAGCGTGCCGACCGTGGAAATGATCCGCGCCAGTGGCGATGCCGCACTGAACATCGAAAGCGCCCGCCAGGCCTGGGCCGCCTGGCTGGTCGGTGTGCTGCTGGTCTTTGGCGTTATACCGCGATTGCTGCTGGCAGTGTTTTGCCTCTGGCGCTGGAAAGCCGGCCAGGCACAGTTGCAGCTGGATTTGAACCTGCCCGGTTATGCGCAACTGCGTGAACGCCTGATGCCCACCAGCGAACGCCTGGGCATCAGCGATGAAGCGCCTGCGCAACTGCATCGGGTCGAAAGCGGTGTCAGCGACCAGCAAAGCGACGGCGCATTACTGGTGGCCATCGAGCTGGACGATCAACGCCCGTGGCCGCCGCAATTGCCGAAGAATGTGAGCAACGCCGGTATTCTCGACAGCCGTGAATCGCGGCACAAACTCCTCGAACAACTGAGCCGCTTCCCCCCGGCTCGTCTGGCCATCGCGTGCGATCCACGGCGCTCGCCGGATCGCGGCAGCCTGGCGCTGATCGCCGAGCTGGCCCGCAGCGCCAGCGCCACTCGCATATGGCTGCTGCAAGCGCCGCCCGGCGAAGCGCTGGATGCCGACCGCCTTGGTGATTGGCATGCAGCACTGCAACAGTTGGAGCTGCCGTTTGCCGATTGTGCGCCGCTGAATTGGCTGGAGACGGGTCATGACTAATGTCAGAAGCGGGCCTCTCAAACTCGCCGTGGTCGGCCACACCAACGTCGGCAAAACCTCATTGCTGCGCACTTTGACCCGCGATGTCGGCTTCGGCGAAGTCTCCCATCGCCCCAGCACCACGCGCCATGTCGAGGGTGCGCGCTTGTCGGTGGACGGCGAACCCTTGCTCGACTTGTTCGACACACCCGGCCTGGAAGACGCCATCGCCCTGCTCGACTACCTCGAACGCCTGGAGCGCCCCGGTGAACGCCTCGACGGCCCGGCGCGACTGACGCGATTCCTGGAAGGCAGTGAAGCGCGGCAGCGTTTCGAACAGGAAGCCAAAGTCCTGCGACAACTGCTGACCTGCGATGCCGGGCTCTACGTGATCGACGCCCGCGAACCGGTGCTGGCCAAGTACCGTGACGAACTGGAAGTGCTGGCTGGGTGTGGCAAGCCGCTGCTGCCGGTGCTGAATTTCGTCAGCAGCGCCAATCACCGCGAACCGGCGTGGCGTGAAGCGCTGGCGCGCCTGGGCCTGCATGCGTTGGTGCGATTCGACAGCGTCGCGCCGCCGGAGGATGGCGAGCGCCGACTCTATGAAAGCCTCGCACTCCTGCTGGAACATGCTCGTCCGCAACTTGAGCGGTTGATTGCCGATCAACAGGCTCAACGCCTTGCCCGCCAACAAAGTGCGGCGCGTCTGATAGCCGAGTTATTGATCGATTGCGCCGCCTGCCGCCGTAGCGTGGTCAGCGATGCCGAACAGGAACAGCAAGCCATCGGCGAACTGCGCAAAACCGTTCGCCAACGGGAACAGCGTTGCGTCGATGCCCTGCTCAAGCTCTATGCCTTCCGCCCACAAGACGCGGCGGCCAGTGACTTGCCGCTGCTCGATGGCCGTTGGGGCGATGACCTGTTCAACCCCGAAACCCTCAAACAATTGGGCGTGCGGGTCGGCGGCGGGATCGCGGCCGGCGCGGCCGCCGGTGCCGGTGTCGACTTGCTGGTGGGAGGCATAACCCTCGGCGCCGCCGCACTGGCCGGTGCCATCGCCGGTGGCGCCCTGCAAACCGCGCGCAGTTATGGCAGCCGGCTGTTGGGCAAGATCAAAGGCCAGCGTGAACTGACCGTCGATGATCAGGTGCTGCGACTTTTGGCGCTGCGCCAACGGCAACTGCTGCAAGCGCTGGACGCCCGCGGGCATGCGGCAATGGACAGCATCCAGGTGGCCACGCCCCAGGACAAATCCTGGCGCGAAGGCAAGTTGCCCGAAGCCCTGAACAAGGCGCGGGCGCATCCGCAGTGGTCGTCGCTCAATGCGCATGCAAAGTTGAATCAGGCGGAGCGGCAGGAGCAGGTTGAGGAATTGGCGGGGCAGTTGTAAGTATTGTGGTGTCTGGGCTTGCCCGCGATAGCCGCACCTCGATCTCACATTTCTACGCCGCCAACAGCCGCAACGCCTTTTCCTTCAGAAGACCAAGATCAATCACCGGCACATGCATCTCCTTGGCCAGTTCATCCCACTGACGCATGCGCAGACTCACTTCGCACAAGGGATCCTGCTCGAAGGCATCGGCTTCGGCGTCGGTCATCACCCCGCCCTGATACTCCAGCGTGCGGCGGCTGGCTTCGCTCAAACGGTCGTAGTAACCCGGCTCCCTGAGCGTCAGGTAGCGCTTGGCCTGAACGTGATACTCCACCAAACGCGCCATGCGCTCGCTGAAGCCAGCGCTGCGCAGGTAATCGGCGCCCAGCCGTTCATGGCTGACCACCCCAAAACCGCCCATGTTCTCGGCGCCTTCGGCGCAGATATGCCCGATGTCGTGGAAAAACGCGGCGAGCACCACTTCGTCATCGAAGCCTTCGGCCATCGCACACTGCGCGGCCTGGGACATGTGCTCGATCTGCGATACCGGCTCGCCGATGTAATCGCTGTCGCCGAAGCGTTCGTACAGGGCGAACACCTTGGCGACTACCTGTTCGTTGTGGTTCATCAGAAATCTCTCGATGAAGTGGGATTTGCGTTGAATGGTAGACCGCTTTCGCGAGCAGGCTCGCTACCACAGGTGACCACATCCCCCTGTGGGAGCGAGCCTGCTCGCGAAGAGGCCCTGTCAAACGATGAAGATCTTACTTAGCGGCCACCTTCTCGGACTTGCCGTCATAGCGCTTGCGCCACTCGGTCAGGATTTCGTCGCGATTCTTCGACGCCCAGGCAAAGTCGTTCTTGATCAAACGCTGCTCATAGTCAGCCGGCAATTCGGTCTGCGGCTTGGCGATACCCGGTTGGGCGAGCACGGCGAAGTTCTCTTTGTACAACTCCATCGCCTCAGGACTGGCCGAGAAATCCGCTAGTTTCTTTGCGGCGTCTTCATGTGGCGTGCCTTTGATCACGGCAGTCGCTTCGATCTCCCAGCCCAGCCCTTCTTTCGGCAGGATGATGTCCAACGGCGCGCCCTGGCGCTTCAGTTGTACAGCCGGATACTCGAAGGAAATACCAATCGGGAATTCACCCGCCGCCGCCAGTTTGCAGGGCTTGGAACCGGAGTGAACGTACTGGCCGATGTTCTGGTGCAGGTCGTCCATGTACTGCCAGCCCTGCTTCTCGCCGAAGGTCTGCAACCAGGCGCTGACGTCGAGGAAACCGGTACCGGACGAAGCCGGGTTAGGCATGACGATCTTGCCCTTGTACTCAGGCTTGGTCAGGTCTTGCCAGCTCACCGGTTTGGTCAGGCCTTGCTTTTCGGCTTCGACGGTATTGAAGCAAATGGTCGCGGCCCAGACGTCCATGCCGACCCACGCCGGCGGGTTGGCGGCATCGCGGTAGTTGCCGCCGATTTTGCCCAGGTCCTTCGGCGCATAGCTTTGCAGCATACCTTGCTGGTCGAGGATGGCCAGACTCGAAGCGGCCAGGCCCCAGACCGCGTCAGCCTGAGGGCGGGCCTTTTCCGCCAGCAGCTTGGCGGTGATGATGCCGGTGGAATCACGTACCCATTTGATTTCTACGTCCGGGTTGGCCTTTTCGAACGCTTGTTTGTAGGTCTTCAGTTGTTCGGCTTCGAGGGCGGTGTACACCGTCAACTCGGTTTTCGCCGCAAAGGCGTTCAGGCTGAAAGCGGTGAGGACAGCGGCGGCCAGGGCCATAGGCTTGAACATGATCTTTTTCCTGTTGTTGAGTTGAGGGGTGTGCACGGGATCAATGACCGGGCGCGGTCTGCCGCCAGGCCTGCGAGCGGCGCAGCAAGCCACGCGAAGCCCAGGCCAGCAGCAGGGACACGCCCGCCGAGGTGAATAGAATCAGGGTCGACATCGCTGCCGCGCCGCCGACGTTGCCGGCGTCGTCCATGTTCAGTACCGCCACCGCCGCGAGGATGGTGTCGGGGCTGTAAAGGAAGATCGCCGCCGATACGGTGGTCATGGCTGAAACGAACAGGTAGCGCACGATGTCCAGCAGCGCCGGCAGGCAAATCGGCACGGTGACCCGCAGGTAATGCCGGTACAGCGGCGCCTTGAGCGACAGCGCGGCCGCTTCGAACTCGGCGTCGAGCTGGCGCAATGCGGTGGTCGCGGTCATTTGTGCGGTGGTCAAATAGTGAGCAATGGTGCAGACCACCAGCAGCGTCATGGTCCCGTAGAGTACGTGCAGCGGGTTGCCGGTGAGGTTGAAGAAGAAGACATAACCCAGGCCAAGCACCAGACCCGGCACCGCCATCGGTATGAAACTGAGCATGCGCAGTGTCAGATTCAGTCCGCGCTGGCCCTTGGTTTTTTCCATCAGGTAGGCACCGGTGAAGATCAGCACACTGCCGATCAGCGCCGTGTACAACGCCATCTTCACGCTGTTGCCGTAGGCCAGCCAGCCACCGCCCGCCGTGTCGTTGAACTGGTAGTGGTTCAAAGACAACGACAGGTTGTATGGCCAGAATTTCACCAACGACGAGAACACTGCCATGCCGAACACCATCAGCAACGCAGCGCAAATCAGCAGCACGATGGCCAGGTAACAGCCGTCACGCAGCTTCGACGGCACCGGTTTGAAGACTTGCGCCCGACCGCTCATGGAATCGCCATGACGGCGACGCAACCAGGCGTCGACGCCAAAGCTGAACAGCGCCGGCAACAGCAACACCATGCCGATCAAGGCACCGCGACCGAACTGCTGTTGACCGACCACGGCTTTGTAGGCTTCCAGCGCCAGCACTTGATAGTCGCCACCGACCACCACGGGCACGCCGAAGTCGGTAATGGTCAAAGTGAACACCAGGCAGAACGCGGCGAATACCGCCTGGCGCGTCGCTGGCCAGGTGATGCTGCGAAACGCTTTAGCCGGACCGGCGCCCATGCTGGAAGCGGCATCGAACAGTCGCGCATCCGCCAAAGACAAGGCTGACAGCAGAATCATCAAGGCGTGTGGGAAGGTGTAGATGACCTCCCCCAGCACAATGCCCCAGAAGCCGTAGATATTGTCCGAGAGCAACCCTCGCAGCATGCCCTGGTTACCAAACAGATAAACCAGCGCAATGCCCGGCAGCATCGATGGCGCCATCAGTGGCAGCAACGAGATCCCGCGCCAGATGCCTTTGCCCGGAATCAGCGTGCGTTGCAGGGCGTAGGCAAACAGGTAGGCCAGCGGTACGACAATGGCCGCAACGCTGAGGGAAACCTTGAGGCTGTTTCCCAGCAGCCAGTGGAAGTTGGCACTGGTCATCAATTCCCGCGCCGCCAGCCAGCCACCGCCCTGCCCGGCTTCGGAACTGAAGCCGCGCCAGAAGATGGCCAGCAACGGCATCAATACAGCGACGCCAAGCAACACCAGCAACAGGACTTTGCCGCCGACCACAAACAACCGATCACCGATCTCGGCACGAGAGACTGGCCGCACCTGCTTGCGCGGTAGCGGCAGCGCGATGTTCGCGCTCATCAGGTAAACACCTGCAGGCTGCGCGGTGGCAAGGCAACCATGATCTGCTGCGCACCGAGACGCGGCATGGCGTCCGGTGCCAGTTCGGCCAGCAGTGCATGGCCCGGCAGTTGATCGAGTTCGAAGCTCATGCGGCAACGGTTGCCGAGGAATGTGATTTCACGAACCTTGGCCGGGAACAGGTTTTCTTCGTGTACCACAGGGTTGACGTTGATGGCTTCGGGACGGCAGAACAAACGGCCCGAGGCGGTCTTAGCGCTGCCCTCGGCCAGGCGCAGGTTCATCCCACCGACCTGGGCGTGACTGTCGCTGCCGCTGTGGAACGGCAACCAGTTGCCCTGGCCGACGAACTCAGCAACGAATGGCGTGGCCGGGCGGTTGTAGATGTCCTGCGGCGTGGCGTACTGCTCGACCTTGCCGTTGTTCATCACGGCGATGCGGTCAGCCATCAGCATGGCCTCGTCCTGATTGTGGGTGACCATCAGGGTGGTAACGCCGAGCTCCCGTTGCAGTTGCCGAAGTTCAGTACACAGGTGCTCGCGGACACGGGCGTCGAGGGCCGACATCGGTTCATCCAGCAGCAACAACGACGGCGCCGGTGCCAAGGCCCGAGCCAGCGCGACCCGTTGCTGCTGACCACCGGACAATTGGCCCGGGTACTTTTTCTCACTGCCGCTCAGGCCGACCAATTCGAGCATCTGCCCGACACGCTGACGCACTTCATCGCGACCACTGCCGGCCAGGCCGTAGGCGATGTTCGCTTCGACAGTGAGATTGGGAAACAGCGCGTAGGACTGGAACAGAATGCCGTAGTCCCGAGCCTGTGGCGCCAGGTGGGAAACGTCGCGATCACCCAGGTACAACTCGCCGCTGTCCTGCCGTTCAAGACCGGCGATGCAACGCAACAACGTGGTTTTGCCACAACCGGACGGCCCGAGCAGACAGACCAGCTCACCGGCCGCCACGTCGAGGGACACATTATCCAGTGCGGTGAAGGCACCGAAGCGCTTGTGCACGCCGCGCACTTTCATTGGCGCGCCGGGGTTGGTCAGGGCAGTGGCGATCGAGTTGTTCATGGACGGACCTCATCTAGCAGATGAAAGCCATCCTAGGGTTGTAATGCGTCCGTCATATGGCAGTGAGGCAAAATCGGCCGATAGTGGTATTCGGGATTTTTGGTTCAAGTTTTGTGTTGTCTGATCTACCGCCATCGCTGGTAAGCATAGGCAATCGAGATCTCAGGCCGGGGACATTTCCTGCGCCACCCCAAGAAACGCCGCCGGCAACCGCGCGTTTTTGCGCTCCTTGAGGCAATACAAATACTCCGGCAGCAAGGGCGCATTCTCGATACTCAGCACCCGCAACTGAGGATCGTGGGGCACTTCCTGGCGGGCGATGAGGCTGATGCCGATGTTGCGCAGCACCGCTTCGCGGATCGACTCGCGGCTGCCGATCTCCAGCAATGGCCCGACACCCACTCCCGCGCCGGCCAGCAACTCTTCGGTCATGCGCCGGGTAGTCGAGCCCGGTTCGCGCATCAACAAGGTGTGTCCGGCCAGCGCGCTGAGCGGCACGTGGTCGTGGACCGCCAACGGATGGTTGCGATGCACCGCCAGCACCAGCGGATCGCTGCCAAGTACCCGCCGAATCAACCGCGCATCCTCCAGCAACTGCGACGACGCCGCGACATCGACCCGGTATTCCTCCAGCGCTTCGAGTACCTGCTGGGAGTTGCCGATTTCCACCGACACCTCCACCTGCGGCAAGCGCTCGCGGAAGGTCTTCACCAGATCGAGGATGTAATACGGCGCCGTGGCGGCGATGCGCAATGTGCCTTGAACCTGGCCGCTGTTACGCAGGAAAAACTCGATGTCGGCTTCCTGCTGCATCAACGCCTTGACCATCGGCAACAGGCGCGCCCCTTCTTCGCTGACGCTGAGACGGCGCCCGCCACGGTAGAACAGTTCCACCGAGTATTGGCTTTCGAGGTTGCGAATCTGGGTCGTCACCGTCGGCTGGCTCAGGCCGAGCTTTTTCGCTGCCAGGGTAATGCTGCCCAGACGGGCAACCATGTAAAACGCCTTCAGCTCGGCACTCAGCACAACCATCCCTCTTCTTCTATTTGCGCAGCAGGCGCAAACCGTTGAACACCACCAACAGGCTCACGCCCATGTCGGCAAACACTGCCATCCACATGGTAGCGAGCCCGGCGAAGGTTACCCCAAGAAAGATCGCCTTGATGACCAATGCCAGGGCAATGTTCTGTTTGAGGATGCTCGAGGTCTGCCGCGACAGACGAATGAAGGTTGGAATTTTGCGCAGATCGTCGTCCATCAGGGCGACATCGGCGGTCTCGATGGCGGTATCGGTGCCGGCGGCGGCCATGGCGAAACCAATCTGCGAACGCGCCAGCGCCGGGGCGTCATTGATACCGTCGCCGACCATTCCGACGTGGTGACCCTGTGCATAAAGCGCTTCGATGGCTTGCAGCTTGTCGGTCGGGAGCAGGTCACCCTGCGCCTGATCGATGCCGACCTGCGCGGCAATCGCCTGGGCGGTGTGGACGTTATCGCCGGTCAACATCAGGGTTTTGACGCCCAGCTCGTGCAGTTGCCGGATCGCTTCGCGGCTGGACGCCTTCACCGTGTCAGCCACTGCGAACAGCGCCAACGGGCCGGACTGGTCGAGCAACAGCACCACCGACTTGCCCTGTTTTTCCAGGGCGAACAGCTTGTCTTCCAGCGCCGGCGAACACAGGCCCAGATCTTCGACCAAGCGATGGTTGCCCAAGTGGTAGAGCTTGCCGTTGATTTCTCCGCGCACCCCGCGCCCGCCAAGGGCCTCGAAGTTATCCACAGCCAGCGGCGCCGATTGTTTATCCACAACCTCGTTGGCGATGGCCCGCGACACCGGGTGATCCGAACGACCGGCCAACGCCGCGGCAATCACCGGGGCCGATGCATCGGCTGTGGGATCGAGCGAGAGGTAATCGGTCTGCACCGGTTTGCCATGGGTGAGGGTGCCGGTCTTGTCCAGGGCCAGATAATCGAGCTTGTAGCCGCCTTCCAGATAAACGCCGCCCTTTACCAGAATGCCCTTGCGCGCCGCCGCCGCGAGGCCGCTGACGATGGTCACCGGAGTGGAGATCACCAAGGCACAGGGACAGGCGACGACCAACAACACCAGGGCGCGATAGATCCAGTCAAACCACAGTGCATTCATGAACAGCGGCGGAATCACCGCCACCGCCAGGGCCAGGATAAACACCGCCGGGGTGTAGATTTTCGAGAAGCTGTCGACGAATCGCTGGGTCGGCGCCCGCGCGCCCTGGGCTTGTTCAACGGCGTGGATGATCCGCGCCAGGGTCGAATGGTTCGCCGCGGCGGTCACGGTATATTCCAGTGAACCGGCCTGATTGATCGTGCCGGCGAACACTTTGTCGCCAACCGTTTTCTCCACCGGCAGGCTTTCACCGGTGATCGGCGCCTGATCGATGGTCGAGTTGCCCGCCAGTACCTCGCCATCCAGACCGATACGCTCGCCGGGCCGCACCCGTACCCGCGCACCAAGGTCGATGGTTTTCACGTCTTGCGCGGCCCAACTACCGTCGGCCTGCAACACCGTCGCCTGTTCCGGGGTCATCTGCATCAGGCCGCTGATGGCGTTGCGTGCGCGATCCAGGGATTTGGCTTCGATCAACTCGGCCACGGTGAACAGGAACATTACCATCGCTGCTTCCGGCCACTGCCCGATCAGGATCGCGCCCGTCACCGCGATGCTCATCAGCGCGTTGATGTTCAGGTTGAGGTTCTTCAGGGCGATCCAACCCTTTTTATAGGTGCCGAGGCCGCCACTGAGGATTGAGATCAATGCAATAACCGCGACTACCCAGTTCGGCGCGGCACTGGTGAAGTGGATCACTTCCGCCACTAGAGCACCGACGCCGGACAGCGCCAACGGCCACCAGGGCTTTTTCCCCGGTGTCGTCGCCGGTGCTTCGGCGCCCTGCTCCAGCGGCTCGGCCTGCATGCCAAGGGACTTGATGGCGTCGATGATCGGCGCGGTACTCGTCAGGTTGTGCGTGACACCCAGCACCCGATTAATCAGATTGAACTCCAGCTGCTGCACACCAGTCAGTTTTCCTAACTTGTTCTGAATCAGCGTTTGCTCGGTGGGGCAGTCCATCGCTTCGATGCGGAAACTGCTCAGCCGCGCATCGGCACTGGGCGCCTCGCTCAACTGGATCAGCGCGGGCGCTGCGACTTTCGACGAACAGCAAGTATCACCATGGCCACCATGTACATGAGCCTTCACGGGTTTGAATGTGCTGCAGCAAGCATCTTCGGGTTTGTGGGTGTGCAGGGAATCGCTCATGGGTTTCGTCCATAAAAGTGCCTGTTGCCAAGTAAAGACCCTGTAGCCACTATAGGGTCAAGCACCCTTTTTGGAGATCGTCGTCATGAAGATCGGAGAGCTGGCGAAACTCACGGATTGTGCGGTTGAAACAATCCGCTATTACGAACGCGAAAACCTGCTGCCGGAACCGGCACGCAGCGACGGCAACTATCGTGTCTACACCCAGGCCCACGCCGAGCGCCTGACCTTCATCCGCAACTGCCGCACCCTCGACATGACCCTCGAAGAAATCCGCAGCCTGCTGGCCTTTCGTGACAGCCCGCAGGACCAGTGCGAAAGCGTCAACGCGCTGATCGACGAGCACATCCACCACGTCAAGGCGCGGATCGATGGGTTGCTGGCGCTCCAGACACAATTGCTCGACCTGCGCCAACGCTGCGGCGAAGGGCCGGATATCGATCAATGCGGGATTTTGCAGCGGCTGGAAGTGAGTGGCGGGGTCGTTGCGACCGAGGTGGAGCATTCCCATGTGGGCCGCAGCCACGGCCATTAGGAACACCACTTAACCCTGTGGGAGCGGGCAAGCCCGCTCCCACAGGGTTGTCTTTAGACCGCCATCGGCGCCGTCATCGGCGCATGGTGCTCGTAGCCTTCCAGCGAAAAATCGCCCGGCTCGACCAATTCCAGCCACTCCGGCTGATACACACCTGTCTTGGCAAACTCCGGCACGCGGTCGGAGATTTTCAGTTTCGGCATCGGGAACGGCTCGCGCTTGAGCTGTTCGTTGAGCATGTCCAGGTGGTTTTCGTAGACGTGGGCGTCGCCGATGAAATAGGTGAACCAGCGCGGCGTGTAGCCGGTCAGGCGACCGATCAGGCTCAACAGCGCGGCGCCTTCGGTGAGGTTGAACGGCGTGCCCAGGCCCAGGTCGTTGGAGCGGATGTAGAGCGTTAAAGAGATCTCTTTGGTCTCGACATTCGGGTGGAACTGGTACAGCAAGTGGCACGGCGGCAGGGCCATTTCATCGAGTTGGGCGACGTTCCAGCCGTGGAACAGGATGCGGCGGCTGCCCGGGTCCTTGATGATGGTGTCGACGCACTGGCGCACCTGATCGATGGCCTTGTACAGCACCACGTAGGCCTGGCCGTCTTCCTCACCTTCGGCGATCTGACGGTAGCCTTGCTTCAGGGTCTGCTCGATGGCGGCCGGGTTGCTGACCGGGATCTGCTTGTACGCCGGCCATTTGCGCCATTGCACGCCGTAGATTTCGCCGAGGTCGTCTTCGCCCTGACGGAACGGGTTGGCCAGCCACTGGGCGTTTTCGTTGGCGTTCTGGTCCCAGACCTTGCAGCCCAGCGCACGGAACTCGGCGGCGTTGTTCACGCCACGCAGAAAACCGCACATCTCGCCGATGGCCGATTTGAAGGCCATCTTACGCGTGGTGATCGCCGGGAAACCTTCCTGCAGGTCATAACGCAGCATCGCACCGGGAAAGCTGATGGTGTTTACGCCGGTGCGGTTAGCCTGTTTGGTGCCGTTCTTGATGACGTGGGCGACCAGTTCGAGATATTGCTTCATGAGTTACCTGTGTCCTTGAACCCGCAGCCGTCGCTGCGGGGTTCGAATTTATACGGCTGCCGCTGGAGTGGCCGGAGCGCGGTGATACGCCAGCCAGATCAGGAACAGACCACCGACGATCATCGGCACGCACAAGACCTGACCCATGGTCAGCCAGTTCCAGGCCAGATAGCCCAGTTGCGCGTCCGGCACGCGGACGAATTCGACGATGAAACGGAAAATGCCATAGAACAGCGCGAACATGCCCGATACCGCCATGGTTGGCCGCGGTTTGCGCGAGAACAGCCACAGGATCAGGAACAGCGCCACGCCTTCCAGCGCAAACTGATACAGCTGCGACGGATGACGCGGCAACTGCGCCGGGTCGCTGAACGGCGGGAAAATCATCGCCCACGGCACGTCGGTCGCCTTGCCCCACAGCTCTGCATTGATGAAGTTACCGATGCGCCCGGCACCCAGACCGATCGGCACCATCGGTGCAACGAAGTCCATCAGTTGGAAGAACGACTTGTTGTTCTTCTTGCCGAACCACAGCGCCGCCAGCATCACGCCGATGAAGCCGCCGTGGAACGACATGCCGCCCTTCCACACTTCAAATATCAGCGTCGGGTTGGCCAGGTAGGCATGCAGATCGTAGAACAGCACATAACCCAGGCGCCCGCCGACAATCACCCCCATCGACATCCAGAACACCATGTCGGAGAGTTTCTCCTTGGTCCAGGTCGGGTCGAAGCGGTTCAACCGGCGTGACGCCAGCCACCAGGCGCCGCCGATGCCGATCAGGTACATCAACCCGTACCAGTGAATTTTCAGTGGACCAATGGCCAGGGCCACCGGGTCGATCTGCGGGTAAGGCAGCATTGCGACTCCTTATTAGCGTTCAAATCTTCAAATTCCCGGGCGACGCTGTCACCTCAGGATTAAGCCAGGATTGCGCTGCGCGTCAGAGCAGATGCTTCAGACTAGAAAGTTCAGACCAACGCAGAACAGCAAAGCGGCAAACAGTCTTTTCAGCAACTTTGGCGACAGATTGTGCGCCAGTCGCGCACCGAAGCGGGCAAAGACCATGCTGGTCAGGGCAATGCCCAGCACGGCCGGCAAATAAACAAAACCGAGACTATGGGCCGGCAACAGAGGATCGTGCCAGCCCAGAATCATGAAACTTAATGCACTTGCCAACGCGATCGGCAGGCCGCACGCCGAGGAGGTTGCCACCGCCTGCTGCATCGGTACGCTGCGCCAGGTCAGGAACGGCACGGTCAGCGAACCACCGCCAATCCCGAAAATCGCCGAGCCCCAACCGATCACGCTACCGGCCACGGTCAGCCCGGCTTTACCCGGCACGGTTCGACTGGCCTTGGGCTTGATGTCCAGCGCCAGCTGCGCGGCGATCACCAGGGCGAACACACCGATGATTTTTTGCAGGTTGGGTCCGGAGATCGCTTCGGCGGTCAGGGCGCCGAATCCGGCACCGATCAGAATGCCGACGGTCATCCACACGAAGATCGGCCAGCGCACGGCGCCACGACGATGGTGTTCGCGCACGGCGTTGACCGAGGTAAAGATGATCGTCGCCAGTGATGTACCGACCGCGAGGTGCGTCAGGATCGACGGATCGAAACCTTGCGCCTTGAAACTGAACACCAGCACCGGGACGATAATGATCCCGCCACCGACCCCGAACAGCCCGGCCAGCACGCCTGCGCAGGCGCCTAGCGCCAGATAGAGCAGAAATTCCATGGTGCATCCCCAAAACCGGAGCGGCATGGTAACGGATGCATGGCCTCAGGCTCCACTGGATGGCGATGGATACCCGCACCCTGACTGCGTAGAGTGGGTAAAAAAACACACAAGGACCACCTTATGTGCCTGATTGTTTTCGCCTGGCGACCGGGTCATGCCCAGCCGTTGATCGTGGCGGCCAACCGCGACGAGTTCTATGCCCGCCCCAGCCTGCCGCTGGCGCCATGGCCCGAAGCACCGCAGGTGTTCGCCGGCCGCGACCTGGAGGCAGGGGGCACCTGGCTCGGTGTCGGCGCCAACGGGCGGTTTGCCGCACTGACGAACATCCGCGATCCCCATCGACCACCAGGGCGCAAGTCCCGGGGTGAACTGGTGGCACGCTTCCTCACTGGCGAAATGCCGATCGATGATTATCTAGCCGATGTTGTCGCACGTTCACCGGAATACGGCGGATTTAACCTGCTGGTTGGCAATCCCCATGGGCTCTGGCACTTCAATGCCCGGGAATCGGAAGCAGTGATGCTGCCTCCCGGGGTTTATGGGCTGTCGAACGCCGGGCTGGATACGCCATGGCCGAAACTGCTCAAGGCCAAGGCTGCATTGAACGAAGTCCTGAACGATCCGCAACCTCAGGCGCTGCTGGCATTGCTCAGCGATGCCCAGCAAGCACCGTTTGCCGATCTGCCGGACACGGGAGTGGGGTTGGCCACCGAGACGCTGCTGTCGAGCGTGTTCATTGCCAGCCAGAGTTATGGGACTCGGGCGAGTACGGCGTTGATTGTACGGGCGGACGGCTCGCGGCATCTGGTCGAAAGGAGTTTCGGGCCGTATGGCGGGCATCTTGGGGAAGTGGAGATTCTGCTTTAGACGGCGCCCGAGCTGACGCCATCGCGGGCAAGTCGAATAGTCGCACCGCCGCTCCCACAGTGATCTCTGGTGTGAATGTTATCTATGTCACACCACAAACCTTGTGGGAGCGGCGGTGCGACTTGCCCGCGATGGGGGCGCAGCAGATCTAGTGGGGTTTGATCGCCGCCGGATTGATCATCCGCGCCAACCCGAGGTTCTTCAGCGCCAGTTGCAGCGAGCTGTGGATCACTTGCGGGTTGTCGATGGTCATCAGCTCAGCCAGTAATTCCCTGGCCTTGCTCAAGTTGATCTGGCGCAACATCCACTTCACTTTCGGCAAGTTGGTGGCGTTCATCGACAAGCTGTCGAAACCCATCGCCATCAACAGCACGGCCGCCGCCGGATCACCGGCCATCTCGCCGCAGATGCTCACCGGCTTGCCTTCGGCATGGGCGTCACGCACCACGGTTTGCAGGGCTTGCAGCACCGCCGGGTGCAGGTAGTCGTAGAGATCGGCCACCCGCGGGTTGTTTCGGTCCACGGCCAGCAGATACTGGGTCAGGTCGTTGGAGCCGACCGACAGGAAGTCCACCTGCCGCGCCAGTTCCTTGGTCTGATACACCGCCGCCGGAATCTCGATCATCACGCCAATCGGCGGCATCGGCACGTCGCAGCCTTCGTCGCGCACTTCACCCCAGGCCCGGTGGATCAGGTGCAGGGCTTCTTCCAGCTCATGGGTGCCGGAGATCATCGGCAGCAGAATCCGCAGGTTGTTCAGGCCTTCACTGGCCTTGAGCATGGCGCGGGTCTGCACCAGAAAGATTTCCGGGTGGTCCAGGGTCACGCGTATGCCGCGCCAGCCGAGGAACGGGTTGTCTTCCTTGATCGGGAAGTACGACAGCGACTTGTCGCCGCCGATGTCCAGGGTACGCATGGTCACCGGTTGCGGGTGGAACGCGGCGAGTTGCTCGCGGTAGATCGCCAGCTGTTCCTTTTCACTCGGGAAACGCTGGTTGATCATGAACGGCACTTCGGTACGGTACAGGCCGACACCTTCGGCGCCGCGCTTCTGTGCCCGCGCCACGTCCGCCAGCAGGCCGGTGTTGACCCACAACGGCATGCGATGCCCATCGACCGTGATGCAGGGCAGATCGCGCAGCGCATCGAGCCCCAGGGCCAGTTGTTTTTCTTCCTCGACGATTTCGGCGAACTGCTTGCGCAGCACATCGCTCGGGTTGGTATAGACCTCGCCGTGGTAGCCGTCGACGATCATCTGGATGCCGTCGACCTTGGAGTACGGCAGGTCGACCAGGCCCATCACCGTCGGGATGCCCATGGCCCGTGCCAGGATCGCCACGTGGGAGTTGCCGGAACCGAGTACCGAAACCAGACCGGCCAGCTTGCCTTCCGGGACCTCGCCGAGCATCGCCGGCGTCAGCTCTTCGCTGACCAGAATGGTGTTGTCGGGGTAGACCAGGGTTTGCTGACGCTCTTCCTGCAAATAAGCGAGCAGGCGACGTCCCAGGTCCTTGACGTCCGACGCACGCTCACGCAGGTAGGCGTCGTCCATCAGCTCGAAACGGTTGACGTGATCGGTGACCACCTGGCGCAAGGCGCCCTGGGCCCACTGCCCGGTCTTGATCACGGTGGTCACTTCATTGCCCAGCGCCGCGTCGTCGAGCATCATCAGGTAAACGTCGAACAGGGCCCGCTCTTCGGGGCGCAACTGCGTGGCGAGCTTGGCGGACAAGGTGCGCATGTCGGCGCGCACGCCTTCGATAGCAGTCTTGAACAGCCCCAGCTCAGCCTCGATGTCGATAATGGTCTTGTCGGGCACCACGTCCAGGTCGGCTGGTGGCAGCATGACGACCGCAGTACCGACCGCCGCACCTGGCGAACCCGGTACGCCGACGAACTTGGCTTCCTGAATACCCTTGCCCTGACGGCCCAGGCCACGAATCGAACCGGTGGCCTCGGCGTGGGCGATAACGCCGGCGAGCTGTGCGCTCATGGTCACGAGGAAGGCTTCTTCACCTTCATCGAACTGGCGGCGTTCTTTCTGCTGAATGACCAACACGCCGACGACGCGACGGTGGTGGATGATCGGCGCCCCAAGGAACGAGGCGTAGCGCTCTTCGCCGGTTTCGGCAAAGTAGCGGTAGCGCGGGTGATCCGCGGCGTTTTCGAGGTTCAGGGGTTCTTCACGCGTGCCGACCAGACCGACCAGACCTTCATTGGGGGCCATGCTGACCTTGCCGATCGAACGCTTGTTCAAGCCCTCGGTGGCCATCAGCACGAAACGGTTGGTCTCGGGATCGAGCAGGTAGACCGAGCAGACCTGGCTGCCCATGGCCTCTTTGACGCGCAACACAATAATCCCCAACGCCGCCTTGAGATCCTTGGCGGAGTTAACTTCCTGGACGATCTTGCGCAGCGTATTGAGCATGGCTCGGGGTCGAACTCCGTCGTCAGTCGCGCGCTAAAAGGCGCGGGGCAAGCTCTTTGAGAGCGCGGCGATACACCTCGCGCTTGAATGTCACCACCTGGCCCAACGGATACCAATAGCTGACCCAGCGCCAGCCATCGAATTCCGGTTTACCGGTCAAATCCATCCGCACCCGCTGCTCGTTGGAGATCAGGCGCAGGAGAAACCATTTCTGCTTCTGGCCGATGCACAGCGGTTGGCTGTGGGTCCTGACCAGACGTTGCGGCAAACGATAGCGCAACCAGCCCCGGGTGCAGGCGAGTATTTCAACATCTTCGCGCTCCAGGCCCACTTCTTCGTTCAACTCGCGGTACAAGGCGTCTTCCGGCGTCTCCTGGGGGTTGATCCCGCCTTGAGGAAACTGCCAGGCATCTTGATTGATACGGCGAGCCCATAGCACCTGGCCGGCATCATTCGTAAGAATGATCCCGACATTAGGACGGAAACCATCGGGGTCGATCACGGCAACAACCTCGCAAACGCATGTCGTCGCATTGTTCCACAAAGGTTGTGAGGGCAGCAACGCGCCGGACTACGTTATGTGCACTCTTGTGAAAAGTCCGTATTCTGGACGCCTTTCTACAGACTTTTCAGCGAGTAACTGCAATGCGGCTGGCTTTATTCGACTTGGACAACACGCTTTTGGGCGGCGACAGCGACCACGCTTGGGGCGATTACCTTTGTGAGCGCGGCTTCCTCGACGCCGTCGCCTACAAGGCACGCAACGACGAGTTCTATCAGGACTACCTGGCTGGCAAACTGGATAACGATGCCTACCTGAACTTCTGCCTGGAAGTGCTTGGCCGTACCGAAATGGCCACGCTGGACCAATGGCACAGCGAGTTCATGCGCGATTGCATCGACCAACTCATGTTGCCCAAAGCCTTCGAACTGCTGGCCCAACACCGCGATGCTGGCGACAAACTGGTCATCATCACGGCGACCAACCGCTTCGTTACAGGTCCCATTGCCGAGCGCCTGGGCGTCGACACCCTGATCGCCACTGAATGCGAAATGATCGATGGCCGCTACACCGGGCGCAGCACCGATGTGCCGTGCTTCCGTGAAGGCAAGGTGACGCGGTTGAATCGCTGGCTGGAAGAGACAGGGCACAACCTGGAAGACAGTTACTTCTACAGCGACTCGATGAATGACTTGCCGCTGCTGGAACAGGTGACGAATCCGATTGCGGTCGATCCGGATCCCAATTTGCGCGCCGAAGCAGATAAGCGTGGCTGGCCGGTGATCACACTGCGCGACTGACATCACCTTACTGTAGGAGCGAGCTTGCTCGCGATGGTCGTTAACGATTATGCGGGGCGCCTGATGCCCCGCAGCGATCTTGAGTTTTTCGCGAGCAAGCTCGCTCCTACACGGGTTTAGCCCCCATCAACCCGGCAATGGCGATAAAGCAGGCAAAACTGAACAACGCCAGGGCAAAGGTGAATTTGCCCACGCCCCCCGGCGTCTTGCGCACTTTGTTCAGTCGCACCAGCAACCAGAACCACGCCAGCGCCCCCACGGTGTAAAGCACGCTCGACGCCAGCAGCCAGGTCTGCCCCAACGGCCAGCCCACCAGGTGCACCATCCACCAGCCGGTAAACGGCATGCTCAGCAGCGCCAGCCCCATCAACAGCCAGATGAACACGCGCGGCCGTTGCAGAGTGCGGCTTGCCGCCGTTGCATCGCCATTACGCCGGGTCCGCCAGACCCAGATCCCCAGACCCAGCGCACACAGCAGCACCACCACCGTCGCCACCATGTGCGCCGCTTTCAGGGCCGTTAACGTTTCCATGGTTCGATTTCCTTATGCCGTGCCCATCAGCGTAGCCGTTCAGCCAAGAAACAGCTGATAGGCCGGGTTGTCGCTTTCATCCCAGTACGGGTAGCCGATTTCTTCCAGCGCCGCCGGCACCAGGTGGCGTTCATCGTGAGGCACTTGCAGGCCCGCGACCACGCGGCCATCCGCCGCACCATGATTGCGGTAGTGGAACATCGAGATGTTCCAGCGCCCACCCAACTTGTTGAGGAAGTTGAACAGCGCTCCCGGACGCTCCGGGAATTCGAAACGCAAGATCACTTCATCCACCACATGCGCCGCGCGACCGCCGACCATGTGACGGATGTGCAACTTGGCCAGTTCGTTGTCGGTCAGGTCGACCACCGGGAAGCCCTGCTCGCCGAGGCTGGCGATCAATGCGCTGCGCGGGTCGGTGTCGGGGTGCGTCTGCACCCCAACGAAGATGTGCGCCTCGCTGCCGGTGTTGTAGCGGTAGTTGAATTCAGTGATCTGGCGCTTGCCGATGGCTTCGCAGAACGCCTTGAAGCTGCCCGGTTTTTCGGGGATGGTCACGGCGATGATGGCTTCGCGGCCCTCGCCCAGTTCGGCGCGCTCGGCCACGTGGCGCAGGCGATCGAAGTTGACGTTGGCGCCGGAGTCGATGGCCACCAACGTGTGCCCGGTGATGCCATGCTGCTCGACATACTTTTTGATCCCGGCCACGCCCAGGGCGCCGGCAGGTTCGGTGATCGAGCGGGTATCGTCGTAGATGTCTTTGATCGCCGCACAGATTTCGTCGGTGCTGACTGTGATGACTTCATCCACATGATCTTTGCAGATATCAAACGTGTGTTGGCCGATCTGGGCCACCGCCACGCCATCGGCAAAGATGCCCACGGTCGGCAGCACCACGCGCTCGCCAGCGGCCATGGCTGCTTGCAGGCAGTTGGAATCGTCCGGCTCGACGCCAATGATCTTGATGTCCGGACGCAGGTATTTGACGTACGCCGCGATGCCGGCAATCAAGCCGCCGCCGCCCACCGGAACGAAAATCGCGTCCAGGCGCCCCGGATGCTGACGCAGGATCTCCATGGCCACCGTGCCCTGCCCGGCAATGGTGTGGGGATCGTCATAGGGGTGAATGTAGACGTAGCCTTTTTCGTCGACCAGTTTCAGCGAGTAGGCCAGGGCTTCGGGGAACGAATCACCGTGCAGCACCACTTTGCCACCGCGCGAACGCACGCCTTCGACCTTGATCTCGGGGGTGGTCTTGGGCATGACGATGGTCGCCTTCACGCCCAATACCTTCGCCGCCAGGGCCAGGCCTTGCGCATGGTTGCCGGCTGAAGCCGTAACCACGCCACGGGCGCGCTCTTCATCGCTCAATTGGGTCAGCTTGTTGTAAGCGCCACGAATCTTGAACGAGAACACCGGCTGCAAGTCTTCACGTTTGAGCCAAATCTCGTTGCCCAGCCGCTCGGAGAGCTGACGGGCAGTCTGCAATGGGGTTTCTACGGCAACGTCATAAACGCGCGAGGTGAGGATCTTTTTGACGTACTGTTCAAGCATCGGAAAGCATCACTGAGCGGGTTGGGCAGGACCACGGAGTCTAACCCGGCTTTTGGGCGGGCGACCACACGAATCAAGAGGTTTTAGCTCGACTTGGAGCTATAATGCCGGCCTTTCCGTCTTACCTTGCCCGCTTCCGGAGCCCGCATGACCCAGGATCAACTCAAACAGGCAGTGGCTCAGGCCGCCGTCGACTTCATCCTTCCGAAACTCGACGACAAGAGCATCGTCGGGGTCGGCACCGGCTCCACCGCCAACTGCTTCATCGATGCCCTGGCGCAACACAAGGGTGCCTTCGATGGCGCGGTTGCCAGTTCCGAGGCCACCGCTGCCCGCCTCAAGGGCCATGGCATTCCGGTGTACGAACTCAACACGGTCAGTGACCTGGAGTTCTACGTCGATGGCGCCGATGAAAGCGACGAGCACCTGAACCTGATCAAGGGCGGTGGCGCAGCCCTGACCCGCGAGAAAATTGTCGCCGCCGTGGCCAAGACCTTCATTTGCATCGCCGACGCCAGCAAACTGGTTCCGGTACTCGGCGCGTTCCCGCTGCCTGTGGAAGTGATCCCGATGGCCCGCAGCCACGTGGCCCGCCAACTGGTGAAACTCGGCGGCGACCCGGTCTACCGTGAAGGCGTACTGACCGACAACGGCAACATCATCCTCGATGTGTTCAACCTGCAGATCACCAATCCAGTAGAACTGGAGACGCAGATCAATGCGATCGTGGGCGTGGTCACCAACGGCCTGTTCGCGGCCCGTCCGGCGGATCTGCTGCTGCTGGGAACCAGTGAAGGTGTGAAAACCCTGCGCGCCAAGTAAGCCAGGCACGCCGAAAAACCTGTGGGAGCGAGCCTGCTCGCGAATGGGTCCTGTCAGTCGATAGAGATGTTGGCTGGCAGATCGCTTTCGCGAGCAGGCTCGCTCCCACAGTTGTTTTTGGGTGTTTGTCAGGGTTGTGTTGGCTTCTTGAAGACGTAGAACAGATTCGGCTCACTCACCAGGTACATCGTGCCGTCGTCATCCATGGCGATTCCTTCCGCTTGCGGCACGGTCTTCTGCAGCCCCTGACGCCCTTTGCTCAACGACATGGTACTCAGCGGTCGCCCGTCCACATCCAGCTCCAGAATCAGCCGCGACTCGTCGGACAGCGCCATCAAGTGACCACTGCGTTCGTCATATTGCAGGCTCGACAGATCGCGCACGAACATCCCGGCGTCCCGCTTGGGATTGTTCACGACGTGTACCGCGTAGGATTTTTCCGGATTGAAATGCGGAAAACCGTGCACTTCGTAAATCAGCATCGGGTCGCGCTCCTTGGCGACAAACAGGCGCTTGCCCACCGAATCGTAAGCCAGACCTTCAAAACCTTTGTTGCCAGCCATGTGCACGCCGAGGGTCATCTGTTCGGCATCGGCGGAATCGAGAAAAGTGGTGTCCGGCTCCAGATGAATCTTGATCAGCCGCTGTTCGCGCTCATCGGTAATTACGTAGGTATCGGCACTGATGAACTCCACCGCTTCCGGATCGCCAAAACCGACCAGCGCGATGCGGCGCACAATCCTGCCATCAAGGGAAAGCTCGATCAGCTCGGCGTTCTTGTTGGTGACGGTAAACAGGCTTTTGCGTACCGGGTCGTAGGTAAGCGCTGAAACATCGTCGTCCAACCCTTCAATGACCTGCCCCTCCACCACCACCCGGTATTGGTCCAGGCCGATGGATTGAGTACTCATCGGTTGCCAGAGCGTCTGCAGGTTGAACCAGGCACGCTCGAATAGACGCAGGTGCTGGCCGAACGCGATCAACAGGATCAACGCGATCATCGACACGATGAAAATCAGCGGTTTGGGGCGGGCAAATCGGCGCATTGGGGGCAGGCTCGGAATCAAAACAGGCGGATGGAATATCACGACAGTCTGAATTGAAGCTTAATGGCCACTTGCCAATTCCTACAACCAAGCGCCAAAAGTCCTACAAGTTCGGTTCAGCGCTGTTTTTCGAAACGATAGAACAGGTTCGGCTCGCTCACGATGTAGAGCGTCCCGGCTTCGTCCAGAGCCACACCTTCGGCACGGGGAATGGTCTTTTTCAGGCCATTGAAACCTCGCAGCAGGGTCATGAAACTGACTTGCTCACCCTTCTCGTCCAACTCCAGCAGCAAGTGGGAATCGGCGGACAGGACCAGTGTGTGGCCGGTTCGAGGGTCGATCGCCAGGGCTGACAGATTGCGCAAGTCCAGCTCGTTACTGGCGAGCTTCTGTTTATCGCCAATCAGCTTCTGACCGTCACTCTTCCAGGTAAACAGCGCTGGCGGACGCTCTTCGCCCAGCAACACTTGTTGATTGCGCGAATCCCAGGCAATGGCTTCGAACGCCTTGTTCTGGTTTTTCGAAGTCCCCAGGTCGTACTTCGGGAAGTTGGCAACGTTCAGCTCACGGGTATCGGCATCGACCTTGACCACAGTGAGCAAGTGATCGCGCTCATCGACAATCGCCAGCAGACCGTTACCCAACACGGTTACCCCTTCAGGGTTGCTCCAGCCCACCAGAGGAATCTTGCGCAGCACATCACCCTGCAAGGACAGTTCGACCAGGAACGGTTTATTGCCCATCACCGAATACAAGGTTTTGCTCTGAGGATCGTAGGCCAGGTCAGAGGCTTCATCCTCTTCCATGCCCGGCAGCGGCTTGGCATCGATCACCACCTGATAGTCCGGCAGCCAGACACTCTCCTGGCGCTCAGTGGTGCTTTGGAAACTCTCTTGCAGCCAAAGTGCGCCACGGTCATCCCAATGCATGGCAAACGCGAGTCCGTAGGCGGCAGCGACCACCAACAAAAGCCAGACATACCAACGCAGGGCAAAGCGCGAGCGGCGAGCAGTTTCAAGCGAAGGTAGCGGTTGGGTGGCCATCGGCGAATGCATCCAGAAATTCAGGCTATGGGTAATAGCACAATTGGGATCGGCTCAGACGCCGAAAGCCCTGGAATTATCCAGATGGGATGTGAAAAAAACGGGAAATGGCGGGAAAGCCCTTTTGGGAGCAATCGCACGCCCTAATGTAGGAGCGAGCTCTGCTCGCGATGGTCGTCAACGATAACGCTGGAAACCTGACACCCCGCGTCGTTCTCAGGTCCATCGCGAGCAAGCTCGCTCCTACAATGGGTTTGCGTTGTCTTAGCGGACGCTGCTGGTGAAACTGCTGGCGCCTGGAAGCTCCAGGACAATTTCATCACCAACATTCAGCGGGCCGACGCCAACTGGCGTACCAGTGAGAATCACATCGCCGGCCTGCAGCGAGAAGCAGCCGGCCATGTGCTGGATCATCGGCACAATGGGGTTGAGCATGGCGCTGCTGTTGCCATCCTGGCGAACTTCGCCGTTGATGGTCAGGCGGATGCCGATGTCGGCCAGGTCGGCGAATGTGCTGCCGGACACGAACGGGGCAATCACCGCTGCACCGTCGAAGGACTTGGCGATTTCCCAGGGCAGGCCCTTGGATTTCAGTTCGGCCTGCTTGTCGCGCAGGGTCAGATCCAAAGCCGGGGCGAAACCGGAGATGGCGTCGAGTACTTCCTCACGACTCGGCCGGGTCGACAATGGTTTGCCGATCAGCACCGCGATTTCCGCTTCGTAATGCACCGAACCACGCTCGGTCGGAATGCTGAAACCGCCTTCCAGCGGCACGACGCAACTGCCCGGCTTGATGAACAGCAACGGCTCGGTAGGCACCGGATTGTCCAGCTCCTTGGCGTGTTCGGCGTAGTTACGGCCGATGCACACCACTTTCCCCAGCGGGAAGTGAATACGCGTGCCGTCGACATACTGGTGCTGATAGCTCATGGACCGACTCCTGGTTCGTAGCTCTTAAAAGTCAAACAGCGAAAATCTTGCCCGGGTTCATGATGCCATTCGGATCGAACACGGCTTTGACGGCTTTCATGTACTCGATCTCAACCGGGGAACGGCTGTAGGTCAAGTAATCCCGCTTGGTCATGCCCACGCCGTGTTCGGCGGAGATCGAGCCGTTGTACTTCTCGACGGTTTCAAATACCCACTTGTTGACGGTGGCGCACTTGGCGAAGAACTCGTCCTTGCTCAGGTTATCCGGCTTGAGGATGTTCAAGTGCAGGTTGCCGTCGCCGATGTGGCCGAACCAGACGATTTCGAAGTCCGGGTAGTGTTCGCCGACAATCGCGTCGATTTCCTTGAGAAACGCCGGCACTTTCGACACGGTGACCGAGATGTCGTTTTTGTACGGCGTCCAGTGGGAGATGGTCTCGGAGATGTATTCGCGCAGCTTCCACAGGTTCTGCAACTGGGTTTCGCTCTGGCTCATCACGCCATCCAGCACCCAGCCTTGCTCTACGCAGTGTTCGAAAGTTTCGAGGGCGTGATTGGCCACGTCTTCGGTGGTCGCTTCGAATTCCAGCAGCGCGTAGAACGGGCAATCGGTTTCGAACGGTGCCGGCACGTCGCCCCGCGCCAGGACCTTGGCCAAGGCTTTGTCGGAGAAAAATTCGAAGGCGGTCAGGTCGAGTTTGCTCTGGAACGCGTGCAGCACCGGCATGATCGAGTCGAAATCGGCAGTACCCAGAACCATCGCGGTGAGGTTCTTCGGGGCGCGATCCAGACGCATGGTTGCTTCAACCACAAAGCCGAGAGTGCCTTCGGCGCCAATGAACAGCTGACGCATGTCGTAGCCGGTGGCGTTCTTGATCAGGTCGCGGTTCAGTTCCAGCACGTCGCCCTTTCCGGTGACCACTTTCATGCCGGCAACCCAGTTGCGGGTCATGCCGTAGCGAATGACCTTGATCCCGCCGGCATTGGTGCCGATATTGCCACCAATCTGGCTCGATCCTGCCGAAGCGAAGTCCACCGGGTAGTACAGGCCCTTTTCCTCGGCCACGTTCTGCAAATGCTCGGTGACCACGCCTGGCTGACAAACGGCAGTGCGGTCAGTCAGGTTCACGTCGAGGATCTGATTCATGTAGTCGAAGGACACGACCACTTCACCATTGGCTGCCACTGCGGCGGCCGATAGCCCGGTGCGACCGCCCGACGGCACCAGCGCTACCTTGTGTTTATTGGCCCACAGGACAATGGCCTGGACCTGTTCGGTGGTCTTCGGGAACACAATGGCGGTCGGAGCCGGGGCGAAATGCTTGGTCCAATCCTTACCGTAAGCATTCAGGGAGTCGGCATCGGTCAGCACCTTGCCAGGCTCAACCAAGGTCTTCAGCTCATCAATCAGGGCAGGATTGGTCATCGACAGAACTCTCGAACAATTCATGGTCATCCTGAGAACGCTTCACGTCGCAGGAATGAGTGTTTAGCGGGGCGCATATGCTAGCATACCGACCCCGCAGCATAGTGCCCAAAGGCTGTACTGCGGCGACGGCTGTCACGCCGTCCGGGTCAGCGTCTGCTGGCTATCTCCTGCCATTTTTCTCCGGGATACAGGTTTACGCAGATGAGCAAGACTTCTCTCGATAAGAGCAAGATCAAGTTCCTTCTTCTCGAAGGCGTCCACCAATCGGCTGTCGACGTCCTCAAGGCGGCGGGCTACACCAGCATCGAGTACCTCACAGGTTCTCTGCCGGAAGCCCAGCTCAAGGAAAAGATCGCTGATGCTCACTTCATCGGCATTCGTTCGCGCACTCAACTGACCGAAGAGATCTTCGATCACGCGAAGAAGCTGGTGGCTGTCGGTTGTTTCTGCATCGGTACCAACCAGGTCGACCTGGACGCGGCACGCGAGCGCGGTATCGCCGTGTTCAACGCCCCGTACTCCAACACCCGCTCCGTTGCCGAGCTGGTGCTGGCCGAAGCGATCCTGTTGTTGCGCGGCATCCCTGAGAAGAACGCTTCCTGCCACCGTGGCGGCTGGATCAAGAGCGCGGCCAATTCCTTCGAAATCCGTGGCAAGAAGCTGGGCATCGTCGGTTACGGCTCGATCGGCACTCAACTGTCGGTCCTGGCTGAAGGCCTGGGCATGCAGGTTTACTTCTACGACACCGTGACCAAGCTGCCACTGGGTAACGCCACCCAGGTCGGCAACCTGCACGAACTGCTCGGCATGTCCGACATCGTGACCCTGCACGTTCCGGAAACCGCTGCCACCCAGTGGATGATCGGCGAGAAGGAGATCCGCGCCATCAAGAAGGGCGGCATCCTGATCAACGCCGCGCGCGGCACCGTGGTCGAGCTGGACCATCTGGCGGCTGCCATCAAGGACAAACACCTGATCGGCGCGGCCATCGACGTATTCCCGGTGGAGCCACGCTCCAACGACGAAGAATTCGAAAGCCCGCTGCGTGGCCTGGACAACGTGATCCTGACCCCGCACATCGGTGGTTCCACCGCCGAGGCGCAAGCCAACATTGGTCTGGAAGTGGCCGAGAAACTGGTCAAGTACAGCGACAACGGTACTTCGGTATCGTCCGTGAACTTCCCGGAAGTGGCCCTGCCGGCTCACCCTGGCAAGCACCGTCTGCTGCACATCCACGAGAACATCCCGGGTGTGATGAGCGAAATCAACAAGGTCTTCGCCGAAAACAGCATCAACATCTCCGGTCAGTTCCTGCAGACCAACGAGAAAGTCGGCTACGTGGTGATCGACGTAGACGCCGAGTACTCGGACCTGGCGCAACAGAAGTTGCAACACGTCAACGGCACCATCCGTAGTCGCGTACTGTTCTAAGAGCGGCAAGCGGTAAGTAAAAAGGGAGCCCCTCGCCGGGGCTCCCTTTTTTTATTTAACGTTGACCGTGATTTTCTCGGAAACAATCGGAGGATCGAACACGGTGTGATTTTTGTCGCCCAGTATCAGTTGTAGCGTGTGCTTGCCCGGTGTCAGTGTGACTTCAGCCTGGGTTTGTGCCTTGCCGAAGTGCACGTGACTGGCATCGGCCGGGATCGTCTGCCCGGCGGCAGGCAACTCGTCAACGTCGATCAGCAAATGATGATGCCCGGTGTTCTTGGTAACATCCCCCGCCGGCGCCAGCGCAATATTCTCGACAGCGAATTTGACCATGAAGGTCTGCGGAACCGTGCCGCCGTCCTTGGGAGAAACAATGGACACTTCAGCACCCTTGGGTGCCGGTGTAGCCGCACTGGCCAATACCGAAACACCCATCAGCAGGCCAGCCAAAGCAGCACGTGACATAAAGGTTTTCATTCTCTTCTCCAGTTTTTCCGTAAAATTCGCGTGACCATCACAACTTCATGGTCAATCGTTGTCGAAGGCACTCGACAACCATAGCAAAGCGAGCCTGAACCAGAGCATCGCAAATAATGAATTCAAGGAGTGACCATGCGCTTTCTGCCTGGCCTGATCTGCCTGCTACCCCTTCTGAGCCCTTTGGCTCATGCCGAACTGATTGACGACGTCAACGACCGCGGCGAATTGCGCATTGCCCTTGAGGCGAATACCCCACCGTTCAATTTCAAGGAAGACGGCAATCTTGCAGGCTTCGAAGTCGAATTGGGTCAGATGCTGGCCAACGAACTGGATGTGCGCGCCGACTTTGTCATCACTGACGCCACCGATCTGTTGACCGGTGTCGAAAGCGGCAAATACGACATCGCCATCAATCACATTGCAGAGACCCCGGCGCTTCAGGATCGTTTCGACTTCAGCGAACCTTACATTCGTACCGATGCGCAATTGATCGCGCAGAAAGACGAAGAGCCGCGTTCAATTCTGCTGGTGCAGTCGCTGACGGAAGAAAAACCGAAAACCGCCACGGCGGTGAACCTGGCGATTCCGTTTCAGAAGGGTAACCCGGCGTTTCATGTCAGCCTGGAAAACGCGTTGCAGCGGATCAAGGCGGATGGGCGGCTTGAGGCGCTGGAGAAGAAGTGGTTTGGGGTGGATTCGGGTTTGGCACCAAAACCCTGAAGGCAATGGAGATCAAATGTGGGAGCGGGCTTGCCCGCGATGGCGACCGTACATTCAGCATCGATGTTTGATGCTATGGCCTCATCGCGGGCAAGCCCGCTCCCACAGTGTTTTGTGGTGTTAGTTAGTCTTGTGTAGCCAGCAATTGCGCCGCTTCAGCCAACTCCAGTTCGCTGAAGACTTGAACCCCATTGCGCTTGAGCAACGCCGCCGTCACCCCTTCGCCACTGACTTTCACCCCGCTGAACGTACCGTCATAGGTCAGCAGGTTGCCGCAGGACGGGCTGTTGGCCTTGAGTATGGCAATGCGGATGCCGTGTTGTTGCACCAGCTCCAGCGCTTGATAAGCCCCGGACAGAAACTGCGCGCTGACATCGATACCCTCAGTGGTAATCACCGCCGCCTGGCCATCCAGCACTTCACTGCCCTGCCCGCCCGAGATCTCCGCGGCCGCTCGCGGCGTCGGCAAACCTCCGGCGACTTCCGGGCACAGCGGCACGACCCGACCTTCGTCAAGCCACAGCTGAAGCTGGTCGAATGGCCCACTGGCGCCGCCGTCGTAGCGTACGCGGTGGCCCAGCAGGCAGCGGCTTACCAGAATTTTCTGCATGATCAAAACGGCTCATTGCCCCGACGCCGGAACCAGCCTGTCAATGACAGCCGCTCACGGGTCGCGGGCAGGACTTCATGGGGGACCTCACCCGACAGGAACACCACCAGGCATCCACCGGTCGGTACCACATCGTATTGCGCGCCTTCATCCAGGTACATGCGCAACTGACCACCGTGCTCGGGCAGCCAGGCGTCATTGAGGTAGACCACCGCTGACACCATGCGCCGATCGTCGTCGCGGAATCGGTCGACGTGCTTGAGGTAGAACGCACCGGGCGGGTACAGCGCGAAATGGCTTTCGAAATCTTCCAGGCCCAGGAACAGACCACGGTTCATCGCCTCACGCAGACTGTCCATCAATCGCAGATAGCTGTCGCACGCCTCGGCCTGGCCGGGTTCGATCCACTGGATATGATCGCCGCGAATCCCCTCGCGAATCTCCGAGGAAGGCCCGCGCCCCACCGCTGCCGGAGCCAGTTCGCCCTCGGCGGCACGTTTACGGCACTCGGCCGCCAGCGCCCGGGTCAAATCCAGAGGCAGGAAAATATTTTGCTGCGACCAGCCGTTGGCAGCCAGGTCATCGACGATTCGTAACAGCAGTGGGTGATCAGAAGATATTCGCATGGCGCGCATAGTATTCCTGCGCCTGAAAATCCGACAGAGCCACGCAGCGGGTTGATACGAATTCTCGACAAGACTGTATGCCGCACGGAGAATAGTCGCCTGCTGACAGGAGTCCCTATGCGCCGTTTGCTTTTCTCCCTGCTGATGTTCTGCGTTTTGCCCGCCTGGGCAGACGGCCACGACCAGTTGTACAAGGTCGCCGGCTGGCCGGAGCAACGCGCGCATTTCAACGACGCCCTCTCCGCCGCGCAGCAACGCTACGAAACCAGCCTGCCACCGGCGGTGTTCCAGGCGTTGGTCAACAACAGTAATCAGCGCTTTGACCCCAAGGCTGTTGACCAACGCGCCGAAGCACAATTGCGCAAGAACCTCGCCGATCCGAAGCCCGCACTGGCGTTCTTTCAATCCCCGCTGGGCAAGAAAATCGTCGCAGCAGAGTTGCTCGCGACCCGTCGCGATCAACTGGCGAAAAACGCCAAGGGCTTGCCGAAGATGCAAGCCAGCGACAGCCGCCTGCTGATCATCGGCCACCTGGCCCAGGCGCTGCCTGCGCGCGAGGCCGGCGCCGAAGTCAGCCTGGCGATTGCCGGTGTCGCCGCCGACAGCCTGAGTTCAATGATCCCAGGCCTGCTCGGTGCGGGCCAGGCCCAGGGCATGCTGAACGGGCAGCGTCAGCGCTTGATGGACCAGATCGGCAGCGACCTGAACAACACCTTGCTGTACGTCTATCGCGACCTGTCGGATGAAGAGCTGGAAGAGTTTGCCACCTTTGCCGAGTCGGCCGAGGGCAAGGCGTATTACCAGGCGGCGCTGGCGGCGATTCGGGCGGGGTTGGCGGTGGGGCAAAGCACTTCGAGTCTCACCCAGTAATTTGTCGTCTGATAAATCGCTTTCGCGAGCAGGCTCGCGAAGGGGCCAACAGCGTCGCTAAAGATTCCTGCCCTTGATCCGCTTGCTCAAAAACCCGAAATACTCCCCCCGCAATACCAATGCCTCATTCGCCAGGTGATGCCGCGCCTCGGGCAACATCAAGACCTGAGGCCGGTCGAATTTCGCACGCAGCACCTCAAGGTTGTGCTGCCAATCCACGGTCATGTCCGCCTGCCCCTGCACAATCAACGGTCGCCGGGGGCTGGCCGGTGCAGCTTCGACGCGCTTGATCCAGCGCGCCAATGCTCCCACCCACGCCGTCGGCAATCGCAGCGGCTGCAATGGATCGGCTTGCAGGAACGGCAGAAAGTCCGGGTCGCTGGAATTTTCGCTGAAGCGTCGGGCGATGGCTTTGACGAAAGGCTTGAGCAGGTAATAGCTCAGTTGCGACCAGCCCCACGCCCGCGGCCGCACCAGCGGTGCCAACAGAATCACCTGACCCTGGGCCGGACTGCTCGCCCCCGCATTGAGTACATGGTCGATCACGATCGCACCTCCGGTACTCTGCCCGCACAGGTGCCACGGCTGCGGCAGATCGAGGGAACGCGCTTCGGCAAACAACCCTTGCAAGGTGTCCTGGTACTCAGCGAAATCCTTGATGCTCGCCCGCTCGCCGCTGGACAGTCCATGGCCCGGCAAGTCGCAGGCAATCACCGCAAAGCCCTGCTCCAGCGCCCACTCGATGACGTGTCGGTAGAGCCCGGTGTGATCGTAGAAACCGTGGAATACAAACAACGTCGCCTTCGCCCGCTCGGGCCACCAGACCTGGCTGACCACTTCATAACCGTCGACCTGAAATCGCCCTAGGCCACTGCGTACGTTGCGCGAAGAAAAATCCAGCCCGTAAAACCGCTGATAGGCCTGTGCCTCCGCTGACAGTGGCTGCCCTTCGGCCAATGGCCGCAGGCTGGCGCGCAGATGATCAGGGTTGAAGGTGACAGACATGGGCGATTCCAGAGCGTTAAACCGACTTAATGGACCTGCGATATTCATCTGTCGCGGCAAGCATGGCAAGCTAGCGGCCCTTCGAGGATTGAACCCATGCGATCGCCCTTGCGCGCCACCCTGTTTGCCAGCCTGCTCGCCCTGATGTGCGCCGGCGCGCTGTGGACGGCTTACGACTGGTTCCAGGGCCGCTACCTGCGCGCATTCAGCGAACATACGGCCGTGTTCTCCGGTGACCCGCTGCGCCTGCCCGATACGCTTGCCGGTCCCGGCGCCATCCGTCTCGTCCACTTCTGGGACCCGGCCTGCCCTTGCAATGTCGGCAATCAGCAACACCTCAGTGAGTTGGTCGAACAGTACGGGCCACAAGGCGTCGAGTTCTACTCGGTGCAAAAACCTGGTAGCCACGGCCAGTTGCCGAGTACCTTGAGCAACCTGAAAAGCCTCACTGTCCTGCCCGGTTCCGAGCAGATCCCCGCCAGCCCTGCCGTGGCGATCTGGGATCGCAGCGGCAAACTGGCGTACTTCGGCCCGTACAGCGAAGGCCTGACCTGCAATTCCAGCAACAGTTTTATTGAACCGATCCTGCAAGCGTTAAACGAAGGTCGCGCGGTGAGTGCCACGCACACACTGGCGGTGGGGTGTTACTGCCCGTGGCCTGTCGACCCTGCGAAGTAGTAAAAACGTTGCAATACGAATCCCTCCTACGGGCGATGGGCCAATTCGGTGAGCCGTGTTAAACAGTGGCACCAGGGAACTGAAGCCGCTCATAACAACAAGGAGTCACCATGAAACGCAGCCTGACCGCTCTCGGCTCGTTGATCGTCACCCTCGCCGCCGTTGGTGGCTGGTACGTCTACAGCAAGCAGCCGACACGCCAGGGCATGGTGGAACTGCAACACCTGCAAGGTTCGGTCACTGTGCGCTACGACGAGCGCGGCATCCCGCACATCCGCGCCGAAAACGAACCCGACCTGTATCGCGCGCTCGGCTACGTCCACGCCCAGGACCGGCTGTTCCAGATGGAAGTGCTGCGTCGCCTGGCCCGTGGCGAGCTGGCCGAAGTCCTCGGCCCGAAACTGCTGGACACCGACAAGCTGATGCGCAGCCTGCGCATTCGCGAACGCGCCGAAACCTACCTGGCAAATCTGGACAAACAATCGCCCGCCTTCATCGCCATGCAAGCTTATCTGGATGGCATCAACCAGTATCAGGACAGCCACGCAAGACCCGTGGAGTTCGACGTGCTGGGCATTCAGAAGCGCCCGTTCACCGCCCAGGACACCATCAGCATCGCCGGCTACATGGCCTACAGTTTTGCCGCAGCGTTTCGTACCGAACCATTGCTGACCTTCGTGCGTGATCAACTGGGTGTCGACTACCTGAACGTGTTCGATCTCGACTGGCAGCCCAAGGGCGTGCTGACGGACCGCACGTCACCGACGCTGGCCAGCGCCGACTGGAAGGACCTCAACGCCCTCGCCCGCCTGAGCGAACAGGCATTGGCCGACAACGGCCTGCCACAGTTCGAGGGCAGCAACGCCTGGGCCGTTTCCGGCAGCCGTACCAAAAGTGGCAAGCCACTGCTGGCGGGTGACCCGCACATTCGCTTCTCCGCGCCCTCGGTGTGGTACGAGGCGCAGCTCTCGGCACCGGGCTTCGAACTCTACGGTCACTATCAGGCCTTGATGCCCTTCGCCTCGCTGGGCATGAACCGTGACTTCGGCTGGAGCATCACCATGTTCCAGAACGACGACCTCGACCTGATTGCCGAGAAGGTCAACCCGGACAATCCGAATCAGGTCTGGTACCGGGGCAAGTGGGTGGACATGGTGAGCAGCGAGCAGCAGATCGCGGTCAAGGGCCAGGCTCCCGTCACCCTGGTGTTGCGCCAGTCGCCCCACGGCCCGATCGTCAACGATGCGCTGGGTAACAGCGTCGGCAAAACGCCGATTGCCATGTGGTGGGGTTTTCTCGAAAGCCAGAACCCGATACTTGAAGGCTTCTACCAGCTCAACCGCGCCGACACCCTGGCCAAGGCGCGCAGTGCTGCCGCGAAAGTCCAGGCGCCCGGCCTGAACATCGTCTGGGCCAACGCCAAGGGCGACATCGGCTGGTGGGCCGCGGCGCAATTGCCGAAGCGTCCTGCCGGTGTACGTCCCTGGTTCATACTGGACGGCAGCAGCGCCGAAGCGGACAAGGACGGCTTCTACCCCTTCAGCGCCAACCCCCAGGAAGAGAACCCGGCACGGGGTTATATCGTCTCGGCCAACTTCCAGCCTGTGTCGTCGGCGGGTATAGAGATTCCCGGCTATTACAACCTGGCCGACCGTGGCCAGCAGCTCGATCATCAGCTCGGCGACAAGAGCATCAAGTGGGATCTGGAATCCAGCCAGAAGCTGCAACTGGGCACCACCACCGCCTACGGCCCGCGCCTGTTGGCGCCGCTGCTGCCGGTGTTACGCAGCGTGGTGAGCGATCCTGCCGAGCTGAAACTGGTGGAACAACTGGCCCAGTGGAAAGGCGATTACCCCCTCGACTCCACCAGCGCCACGGTGTTCAACCAATTGCTGTTCAACCTGGCTGACGCAGCGATGCGCGATGAATTGGGCAACGATTTCTTCGAGACTCTGCTCTCGACCCGGGTGATCGATGCAGCGCTGCCGCGCCTGGCGGCAAATGCCGATTCACCGTGGTGGGACAACCGCAGTACCCTCGCCAAGGAAACCCGCGCCGATACGGTCAAGGTGGCATGGCAAGCCAGCGTCGCCCACCTCAAGGCCACCCTCGGTGCGGACTTCGCGCAATGGCAGTGGGGCAAGGCGCACACCCTGACCCACGGTCATCCACTGGGCCAGCAGAAGCCGCTGGATCGTCTCTTCAACGTCGGTCCGTTCGCCGCTCCCGGCACTCATGAAGTGCCAAACAACCTGTCGGCCAAGATCGGCCCTGCCCCCTGGCCAGTGACTTACGGCCCGTCGACCCGGCGCCTGATCGACTTCGCCGACCCGGCCCACAGCCTGACCGTGAACCCGGTCGGCCAGAGCGGCGTGCTGTTTGACCGTCACTATGACGATCAGGCCGAAGCGTACATCGAAGGGGTTTACTACCAGGCGCATCTCAATGATGAAGAGGTGACAGCGAATACGAAGAGTACGTTGAAGCTGTTGCCGGCGCGGTCAGCTCAGTAAATTTGTACTGGCTGGACTGGCCTCATCGCCAGCAGGCTGGCTCCCACAGGGGTGATGTGCACGCAGATCCATTGTGGGAGCCAGCCTGCTGGCGATGAGGCCCTCGAGAACTACGCATATTCATGCCTCAAACCATCGCCGCAAAATTCAGCCGGAACTGCTGCGGCGTCACCCCCAGCCTGCGGTTGAACACGCTGCGCATGTGCTGGGCATCGCGGAAACCGCATTGGTACGCCACCGTCTTGAGCGGCGCGCTGGTGCTTTCCAGCAGTACCCGCGCGCATCCACCCTCGCCCGCTCGACGAACTCGGCCGGGGTGATTTTCGCCTCCTTGGCGAACACCCGGGAAAAGTTGCGCGCGCTCATGTTGGCGGCGTTGGCCAGGTCGGCGATGGTCAGGTCGCCGGTCAGGTTGGCCAACACGTAGTGCTGGACCATCGCCACGGCCGAAGTCGGCTCGGCGTGGGGCGTGAGAAACGGGCTGAACTGTGACTGGCCACCCGAGCGCTGGGTGAACACCACCAGCCGCTTGGCCACGCTCAACGCCACGTCCGGACCGTGATCGCGACCTGGACCTGGTGGAAGGCCAGCGCAGCGACAACGAGCGTTTCGAAGTCGATGGCGCCAACGCAGCGGCGGCGTTCCTCAAGCCTTACGGGTTGAGCGATGACGATATCGAGCAGGTCTGGCTGTCGATTGCCCTGCACACCACACCGGGTGTGCCGCAACACTTGCGGCCGACCGTGGCGCTGGTGACCGCTGGTGTCGAGATGGATGTGCTGGGCATGGACTACGCGGCGTTTTCCACCGTGCAGCGCGAAGCGGTAGTGCATGCGCATCCACGGGGTGAAGGGTTCAAGGAGTGCATCATCTGCGCCTTCGCCGATGGCTTGCGTCATCGTCCGCAGACCACGTTCGGCAACGTGAAGACCGATGTGTTGATGGATCAGGAGCCGGGGTTCAAGCCGATGAACTTTGTCGAGGTCATCCGCCAGTCGCCCTGGACTGCCTGACCTCAAAATAACCTGTGGGAGCGAGCCTGCTCGCGAAGGAGTGTCAGCCAACAAAGATGTCGACTGATAGTCCTTCGCGAGCAGGCTCGCTCCCACAGTGGATTAGGGTTGGCCACGCAAAGGTGGTCTACCCGATTTCAGATCAAGCCGCTTCCGGCGCCTGCGCGCGACGCACGTCCGGTTGTTTCCAGGAGTCGGCAGCGCTTTCTTCGATGGCTTGCTGGATCGCACGCTTGCGCGCTTCTTCGGCGCGGCGGCTGAAGAACCAGACCAGGAAAGTCATCAGCGATACCGCCAGCAGAATCAAACTGGCCACGGCGTTGATCTCCGGCTTCACGCCCAGGCGCACCGCCGAGAACACTTCCATCGGCAGCGTCGTGGAACCCGGACCCGACACGAAGCTGGCCAACACCAGGTCATCCAGAGACAGCGCAAAGGACATCATGCCGCCGGCCCCCAGGGATGGCGCGATCATCGGGATGGTGATCAGGAAGAACACCTTCCACGGCCGCGCACCGAGGTCCATGGCCGCTTCTTCGATGGACAGGTCCAGCTCACGCAAGCGCGCCGACACCACCACCGCGACATACGCTGCACAGAACGTGGTGTGGGCGATCCAGATCGTCACGATGCCGCGCTCCTGCGGCCAGCCGATCATCTGCGCCATGGCCACGAAGAGCAGCAACAGCGACAGACCGGTGATCACTTCCGGCATCACCAATGGCGCGGTGACTAGGCCACCGAACAGCGTACGGCCCTTGAAGTGGGTGATGCGGGTCAGGACGAACGCGGCCAGGGTACCCAGCGCCACGGCGGCCACCGCCGTGTAGCAGGCGATTTCCAGCGAGCGCACCACCGAACCCATCAGCTGCGTGTTATCCATCAGGCCGACGTACCACTTGATCGACCAGCCGCCCCAGACCGTCACCAGTTTCGAGGCGTTGAACGAGTAGATCACCAGGATCAGCATCGGCAGATAGATAAACAGCAGACCCAGTACCAGCATCAGGCTGGAGAAACGGAAGCGCTTCATTCTTTACCCTCCATTTCCTTGGCCTGACTGCGGTTGAACAGGATGATCGGCACAATCAGGATCGCCAGCATCACCACCGCCAGGGCAGACGCCACCGGCCAGTCACGGTTGTTGAAGAACTCTTGCCAGAGCACTTTACCGATCATCAGGGTTTCCGGACCGCCCAACAGTTCAGGAATCACGAACTCACCCACCACCGGGATGAACACCAGCATGCAGCCGGCGATAATGCCGTTTTTCGACAGCGGTACAGTGATTTTCCAGAAGCTGTTGAAGGTACTCGAGCCCAGGTCCGATGCGGCTTCCAGCAGGCTGGTGTCGTGTTTCACCAGGTTGGCGTACAGCGGCAGGATCATGAACGGCAGGTACGAATACACCACGCCGATATACACGGCGAGGTTAGTGTTGAGGATCTGCAGCGGCTCGCTGATCCAGCCCATGGTCATCAGGAAGCCATTGAGCAGGCCGTTGTTGCTGAGGATGCCCATCCACGCGTAGACGCGGATCAGGATCGCGGTCCAGGTCGGCATCATGATCAGCAGCACCAGCACCGTTTGCAGTTCCTTGCGGGCGCTGGCGATGGCATAGGCCATCGGGTAGCCGATCAGCAGGCAGAGGATGGTGCTGAATAACGCCATCTTCAACGAACCCAGGTAAGCGGCGATGTACAGCTCATCGTCGCCCAGTATCGCGTAGTTGCCCAGGTTCAGCAGCACCTGCAGTTTCTGCTCGGCGTAGCTGTAGATTTCGGTGTACGGCGGAATGGCCACGTCGGCTTCGGCGAAGCTGATCTTCAGGACGATGAAGAACGGCAACATGAAGAACAGGAACAGCCAGATGAAGGGAACCCCGATGACCAGCTGACGGCCACCGGGAATTATTCGATTGAGGCGGCGTTTGAATTTGCGCATGTTCATGAGCGAAGCACCACGCCGCTATCGTCTTCCCACCAGACGTAGACCTGGTCACCCCAGGTCGGACGCGCGCCACGGCGTTCGGCGTTGGCGACGAAGGACTGGACAATCTTGCCGCTCGGCAGTTCGACGTAGAACACGGAGTGACCGCCCAGGTAGGCGATGTCGTGCACCTTGCCGCTGGACCAGTTGTATTCGCAGGTCGGCATGTCCGGCGTCACCAGCAGTTTTTCCGGGCGGATCGCATAGGTTACGGACTTGTCCTGCACCGAAGTGCTGATGCCGTGACCCACATAGATCTGGCGGTCCAGGTCTTTGCAGGTGATGGTCGCGTGGCCTTCTGCATCGTCGATCACTTCGCCGTCGAAGATGTTGACGTTGCCGATGAATTCGCAGACCAGGCGGCTGGTCGGGGTTTCGTAGATGTCGATCGGGCTGCCGATCTGGGCAATCCAGCCCAGGTGCATGATCGCGATGCGCTCGGCCATGGTCATGGCCTCTTCCTGGTCGTGGGTCACCATCACGCAGGTCACACCCACGCGCTCGATGATCTCCACCAGCTCCAGTTGCATTTGCGAACGCAGCTTCTTGTCCAGGGCGCCCATCGGTTCATCGAGCAGCAGCAGCTTCGGTCGCTTGGCCAGGGAACGGGCCAGGGCCACACGCTGACGCTGGCCGCCGGACAACTGATGCGGCTTGCGCTTGGCGTACTGGCTCATCTGCACCAGCTTGAGCATATCGGCCACCCGCGCATCGATTTCAGCGGCGGGCAGCTTGTCCTGCTTGAGGCCGAAGGCGATGTTCTGCGCCACAGTCATGTGCGGGAACAAGGCGTAGGACTGGAACATCATGTTGATCGGCCGCTCGTAGGGCGGCATGTCGGTGATGTCTACGCCATCAAGGAAGATCCGTCCTTCGGTCGGTCGTTCGAAGCCGGCGAGCATGCGCAGCAGGGTGGATTTGCCCGATCCCGAACCGCCGAGCAGGGCGAAAATCTCGCCCTTCTTGATTTCCAGGGACACATCGTCCACGGCAATCGTCTCGTCGAACTTCTTCGTGACCCGGTCGATTTTGACCAGCACCTGTTTAGGTGACTGGTCGCCCTCGAGGGCTTTCTTATAGGCGCCGGAGGCAACTGCCATTTACGAAACTCCCAAAAAAAAGAGTGCAGTTCGCTCAAGGTGAGCCAACCTTGGATAGTTTGAGCCTTGAAGCTATTTACCCGACTTGACCTTGGTCCAGTTGCGGGTCATCAAACGTTGTATGTTTGGTGGCAGCTCGATGGACACGTAGGTCTTGTCGAGTACGGATTGCGGTGGATAAACCGCTTCGTCGGTGCGAATGGACTGTTCCATCAGTGAGTCCGACCCGGGGTTAGGGTTGGCGTAGCCGACGTAATCACTGACCTGGGCGATCACCTCAGGTTTCAGCAAATAGTTGATGAACGCGTGCGCCTCTTTCACGTTGGCCGAGTCCTTCGGAATCGCCAGCATGTCGAACCACAGCGCGCCGCCTTCCTTGGGAATCGAATAGGCAATTTCCACACCTTTCTTAGCTTCAGCCGCGCGATTACGAGCCTGGAACATGTCGCCGGAGAAACCGATGGCCACGCAGATATCGCCGTTGGCCAAATCCGCGATGTATTTGGAAGAGTGGAAGTAGGTCACGTAAGGCCGCACCGCCAGCAACTTGGCTTCAGCCTTTTTGTAGTCCTCAGGGTTGGTGCTGTTGGCGTTCAGGCCCATGTAGTTGAGGACCGCCGGCATCATTTCATCGGCGGAATCGAGGAACGCCACGCCGCAACTCTGCAGCTTCTTGATGTTTTCCGGTTCAAATACCACTGCCCAGGAGTCGATCTTGTCGACGCCCAACACCGCCTTGACCTTCTCGACGTTGTAACCGATGCCGTTGGTGCCCCACAGGTACGGCACGGCGTACAGATTGCCCGGATCGTTCTGTTCCAGGCGCTTGAGCAGTACCGGGTCGAGATTCTTGTAGTTCGGCAATTGAGACTTGTCGAGTTTCTGGAAAGCACCGGCCTTGATCTGTTTGCCAAGGAAGTGGTTGGACGGCACAACCACGTCGTAACCGGTACGCCCGGCCAGCAACTTGCCTTCCAGGGTTTCGTTGGAATCGAACACGTCATAGACCGGCTTGATACCGGTCTCTTTCTGGAAGTCGGCCAGGGTGGTCTCGCCGATGTAATCGGACCAATTATAAATATGCACGGTGCCGGCGGCCTGGACACTGACGGCAAGCGTCAGTCCGGCGCCGAGCAGCATGGCATTACGCAACAAAGAAGAAATAGGCAAGTGGAGGTCCTCTAAAATTAGTTGGGCCCAAGTTGCCCCGCGCTACATGACAGCCATGGCTGCCTGGCAACAAAACCGGCGCGCAACTTACCCTCGAAAAACCGTTCCAGCAAACTTTATAAAGACCCTTGTGGGAGCGAGCCTGTCGAATCGTCGCACCGTCGCGATGGTCGTCAACGATAACGCTGGGTGCCTGACAACCAGCGGTACTCTCAGGTTCATCGCGAGCAAGCTCGCTCCTACAGGGGGTTTACTACTTACCGGATTTGATCTTGGTCCAACTGCGAGTCAGGATCCGCTGGGTCGCGGCCGGCAAGTCGGCAATCGCGTACAACTTGGCGAGTACGTCCGCCGGCGGGTAGATGCCTGGATCATCAGTGATTTCTTTTTCGACCATAGGCGTGGCTGCCGCGTTACCGTTCGGGAAGCGTACGGCGTTGGTGATTTCAGCCATGATTTCCGGCTTCTGCAGGAAGGTCATGAACTTGTAGGCGCCTTCGACGTTTTCGGCATCTTTAGGGATGGCGACCATGTCGTAGAAGCTGCCGGCACCTTCTTTCGGAATGTTGTAGCTGACTTTCACCTTGTCACCGGCTTCGGCGGCACGCGCCTTGGCCTGGTATATGTCACCCGAGTAACCCACGGCCACGCAGATGTTGCCGTTGGCCAGGTCGGAGATGTACTTGGACGAGTGGAAGTAGCCAACCGAAGGACGGATTTTCAGGAACAGCGCTTCGGCTTCAGCCAGTTGTTTCTTGTCCTGGCTGTCGGTTGGATAACCCAGGTAGTGCAACGCCACCGGAATCATCTCGGTTGGCGAGTCGAGGAAACTGATACCGCACGATTTCAACTTCGCGGCGTTTTCAGGTTTGAACAGCAGGTCCCAGGAATTGGTCGGTGCATCGGCACCCAGCGCAGCCTTGACCTTCTCGGCGTTGAAGCCGATGCCGATCGAACCCCACATGTACGGGAAAGCGTGCTCATTGCCCGGGTCGCTGACCGATACGGCCTTGAGCAGGTCGGTGTTCAGGTTTTTCCAGTTAGGCAGCTTGGACTTGTCCAGCTTCTGGTAGACGCCGGCCTTGATCTGCTTGGCCAGGAAGTTGTTCGACGGTACGACGATGTCATAACCGGACTTGCCCGCCAGCAACTTGGCCTCAAGGGTTTCGTTACTGTCGAAGACGTCGTAGACGACTTTGATGCCCGATTCGGTTTCGAATTTCTTGATGGTGTCCGGAGCGATGTAGTCGGACCAGTTATAGACGTGCAACACCTTGTCGTCCGCCTGAACCGCACCCGCCATAATGCCCATCAGGGACATGGCGAGGAGAGTCTTGCCAGCAAGCTTTTTTCCTAATGCCTTCATGCGTTAATGCTCCAAATTTTTCTTTTTTGAACCACTTTGTTCAGCGGCCGAACCCTGACAACTGGAACCGCGGCTAGTCTGGCAAGATCCGGGGCGGTCTTTCAAGGAAAGGCCGCCCTTTATGACTGAGCCGAGCGAAAGTTTCATGCTTCCACTCAGAGCCTAGCACTTAGCCCTTCAATGCACTGAGGGTCAGGTCCAGGCACTTGCGTGCCTTGGTCACCAACTCATCGATTTCAGCCGGTGTAATCACCAGCGGTGGCGCGATGATCATGGTGTCACCCACGGCACGCATGATCAGCCCGTTATCGAAGCAGAACTGCCGGCAGATCATGCCGACGCCCTTGCCTTCGTAGCGCTTGCGCGTGGCCTTGTCCTGAACCAGTTCAATGGCCCCCAACAAACCCACCCCACGAACCTCGCCCACCAACGGGTGATCGTTCAGTTCCCGCAGGCGTTTCTGCAAATACGGTGCCGTTTCTGCCTTGACCCGCTCGACAATTTTTTCGTCGCGCAGGATACGGATGTTTTCCAGGCCCACAGCCGCCGCCACCGGGTGTCCGGAGTAGGTGAAGCCGTGGTTGAAGTCACCGCCTTCGTTGAGTACGTCGACCACTTCATCGCGTACGATCAGGCCACCCATAGGGATGTAGCCGGAGGTCAGGCCTTTGGCGATGGTCATCATGTCGGGCTTGAGGTCGTAGAAATCGGTACCGAACCACTCACCGGTACGACCGAAACCACAAATCACTTCGTCAGCCACGAACAGGATGTCGTACTTGGCGAGGATTTCCTTGATGCGCGGCCAGTAGCTGTCTGGCGGAATGATCACGCCACCGGCACCCTGGATCGGCTCGGCAATAAAGGCACCAACGTTATCGACGCCGATTTCCAGAATTTTCTCTTCCAGTTGATTGGCAGCCCAGATACCGAATTCTTCCGGGGTCATTTTGCCGCCTTCGGCGAACCAATAAGGCTGGGCAATATGGACGATGCCCGGGATCGGCAAGTCGCCCTGTTCGTGCATGTAGGTCATGCCGCCCAAGCTCGCGCCGGCCACGGTGGAACCGTGATAGCCGTTCTTGCGGCTGATGATGACTTTCTTCTTCGGCTGGCCCTTGATCGCCCAGTAGTGACGAACCATACGCAGCATGGTGTCGTTGCCTTCGGAACCGGAACCGGTGAAGAACACGTGGTTCATGCCTTCTGGCGCGATGTCGGCGATGGCTTTGGCCAGTTCCAGCACCGGAGGGTGAGCGGTCTGGAAGAACAGGTTGTAATACGGCAGTTCGCGCATTTGCTTGCTGGCGGCGTCGGCCAGCTCATCGCGACCATAACCGATCGCCACGCACCACAGGCCGGCCATGCCGTCGAGGATCTTATTGCCTTCGCTGTCCCACAGGTAGACGCCCTTGGCATTGGTGATGATCCGCGGGCCTTTCTCTTTCAGCTGCTTGAAGTCGCTGAACGGGGCCAGGTGGTGATCGCTGCTCAGGGTTTGCCATTCACGGGTTTGCGGATTGTTGCTGGTCATTACGAATCTCCTAAAAAAATCCAGGTGAGAGCGCCGCTCGACAACGGCAGCGCCCGGTGCATCAGACGGCAAACAGCAGGAATTCCCGTTCCCACGAACTGATGACGCGCTTGAAGTTTTCATGCTCGGCCCGCTTGACCGCGACGTAGCCAGTGATGAAATTTTTGCCCAGGTACTTCTCGATGGTGGCGCTGCTTTCCATGCGTTCCAGCGCATCCTCGATGGTCAGTGGCAGGCGCAGGTTGCGGCGTTCATAGCCACGCCCCACCACCGGCGCACTCGGGTTCAGGCCTTCGACCATGCCGATGTAACCGCAGAGCAAGCTCGCGGCGATCGCCAGGTACGGGTTGGCATCGGCGCCCGGCAAGCGGTTTTCCACCCGGCGGTTTTGCGGCCCTGCATCCGGCACCCGCAGTCCCACGGTGCGGTTTTCTTCGCCCCACTCCACGTTCACCGGGGCCGAGGTGTCCGGCAGGAAGCGGCGGAACGAGTTGACGTTGGGCGCAAACAGCGGCAACAGCTCGGGAATCAGTTTCTGCAGACCACCGATGTGCTGCAGGAACAACTGGCTCATGGTCCCGTCTTCATTGGAGAAGATGTTCTTGCCGGTTTCGATGTCGATGATGCTCTGGTGCAAGTGCATCGCACTGCCCGGCTCGCCGGTCATGGGCTTGGCCATGAAGGTCGCCGCCACGTCGTGCTTGAGCGCGGCTTCGCGCATGGTGCGCTTGAACACCAGAATCTGGTCGGCCAGGGACAGGGCATCACCGTGACGGAAGTTGATTTCCATCTGTGCCGTGCCGTCCTCGTGGATCAGCGTGTCGAGGTCCAGCTCCTGCAATTCACACCAATCGTAGACGTCTTCGAACAGCGGATCGAATTCGTTCGCCGCTTCGATGGAGAACGACTGGCGACCGATTTCCGGGCGGCCGGAGCGGCCGATCGGTGGCTGCAGCGGATAGTCCGGGTCGTCACTGCGCTTGGTCAGGTAGAACTCCATTTCCGGCGCCACGATTGGCTGCCAGCCCTTGTCGGCATAGAGTTTCAGGACCTTCTTGAGCACGTTGCGCGGCGACAGCTCGATCGGGTTGCCTTGCTTGTCGTAGGTATCATGGATGACGATGGCGGTCGGTTCGATGGCCCATGGCACCGGGTACACCGCGTTCTGGTCGGGACGGCAGATCATGTCGATGTCGGCCGGGTCGAGCAGTTCGTAATAGATGTCGTCTTCGACGTAATCGCCGGTTACGGTCTGCAACAGCACGCTTTCTGGCAGACGCATGCCTTTTTCGGCGATGAATTTGTTGGTCGGCGAAATCTTGCCCCGGGTAATCCCGGTCAAGTCGGCGATCATGCATTCGACTTCTGTGATCTTGTGGTCTTTCAACCAATCGGTGAGCTGGTCGAGGTTGTTACTCATAAATGCCTCTAGGCTTTGAGTTTCCCGACCCTTGCGAGTCAGGCGATGTTTGACGCATCGGCGTCGCGTTGAAATACGTATCTGGCACAGGCTATCGTGATTTTCTGGGCACCCCGGTAAACATGGGGCGTGCAAAATCACGAGCGGTACCTTGCACGATGGCCGAGCCGCTATTGTGAATAGGTTCTATATTGAATGGAGTAACCGTAATGGGTGTGCCATCGAGGCTGTCCAGAATAACGGACGGGGATGGTCGATCCGCCAGGGAAGCGAGGATCACCGACAGGTCCGAAGCCTCTGGAGCCTCAACGCTCAAGCAGATATCGCCACTGATGTGATAAGCATGCAGACCGTTCTGCCTGGAGCAGTCGGTGACGCCGATTAACGGCAGGCGAGACATGAAGCACCCCGGTATTATTGCTGTTATGGGTTTGATTCGAGCTTAGCCTTGTTCATTTTTTTACACAACACCCCCGTAAAAAATACAACACGGTCTGCTCAAGCCTGCGGGTGTCGCGTCCCCCATGGATAAAAAAACGCCCCAAACTGCCCCATAAATGCCGTCACGGCGCTTTTTTAGGGCAAAAAAGGCCTCGCTTGACTTCGGCAGGCCGTTCGGGTTGACTGGAATCTGAAAAGATCAATGATTGATATTTTTAACAACAAAGGTGTTGCATCATGTCGGTACCCCCGCGTGCCGTTCAGCTTAACGAAGCGAACGCGTTCCTTAAGGAACATCCTGAGGTTCTGTACGTTGACCTTCTGATTGCGGATATGAATGGTGTGGTGCGCGGCAAGCGCATCGAACGCACCAGCCTCCACAAGGTTTACGAGAAAGGCATCAACCTGCCGGCCTCTCTATTTGCTCTGGATATCAATGGCTCGACGGTGGAAAGCACCGGCCTGGGCCTGGACATCGGTGATGCTGACCGAATCTGCTATCCAATCCCCGATACCCTGTGCAATGAACCCTGGCAGAAGCGCCCGACCGCGCAACTGTTGATGACCATGCACGAACTCGAAGGCGAGCCGTTCTTCGCCGACCCGCGCGAAGTGCTGGCCAATGTCGTGCGCAAATTCGACGACCTGGGCCTGACCATCTGCGCCGCGTTCGAACTGGAGTTCTACCTGATCGACCAGGAGAACGTGAACGGTCGTCCGCAGCCGCCTCGCTCACCGGTTTCCGGTAAACGCCCGCACTCGACCCAGGTCTACCTGATCGACGACCTCGACGAATACGTCGACTGCCTCCAGGACATTCTGGAAGGCGCGAAAGAGCAAGGCATCCCGGCCGACGCCATCGTCAAGGAAAGTGCCCCGGCGCAGTTCGAAGTGAACCTGCACCACGTGGCCGACCCGATCAAGGCCTGCGACTACGCGGTCCTGCTCAAGCGTCTGATCAAGAACATCGCCTACGACCATGAGATGGACACCACCTTCATGGCCAAGCCTTACCCGGGCCAGGCGGGTAACGGTCTGCACGTCCATATCTCGATTCTCGACAAAGACGGCAAGAATATTTTTGCCAGTGAGGATCCCGAGCAGAACGCCGCGCTGCGTCACGCGATCGGCGGTGTGCTCGAGACCCTACCCGCACAGATGGCTTTCCTCTGCCCGAACGTCAACTCCTACCGCCGTTTCGGCGCACAGTTCTACGTGCCAAACTCGCCGAGCTGGGGCCTGGACAACCGCACCGTGGCCCTGCGCGTACCGACCGGCTCCGCCGACGCGGTGCGTCTGGAGCACCGTGTAGCCGGCGCCGATGCCAACCCGTACCTGCTGATGGCTTCGGTCCTGGCGGGCGTGCACCACGGCCTGGTCAACAAGATCGAACCCGGCGCGCCGGTGGAAGGCAACAGCTACGAGCAGAACGAGCAAAGTCTGCCGAACAACCTGCGCGATGCCTTGCGTGAGCTGGACGACAGCGAAGTCATGGCCAAGTACATCGATCCGAAATACATCGATATCTTCGTCGCGTGCAAAGAGAGTGAGCTGGAGGAGTTCGAACACTCCATCTCCGACCTTGAGTACAACTGGTACCTGCATACCGTTTAAGCGGTTGTAGCGAAAAAACGCCGTTGGCTGATAAGGCCTGCGGCGTTTTTTTATGTCCGCCTGCGGCGGATCGCGGGCTTGCCCGCGATGGCGGCCTAGAAGACAACACACAACCCTGCTCGTACAATGCCCGCTGCCCCGCAGGAGACTCCAATGACGCGCACCGCCACCGTTCGCAAACCCCGTGCACGCAGCCAGGCCCGGATCGACTCGATACTCGATGCGGCGCGCACGCTGCTGGCGGCCGAGGGCGTGGCCAGTCTGTCGATCTACAGCGTCGCCGAGCGCGCCGAGATCCCGCCCTCTTCCGTCTACCACTTTTTTGCCAGCGTCCCGGCCCTGCTCGAAGCGCTGACGGCCGATGTCCACGCGGCGTTCCGTGCCTGTCTGCAAGCGCCCATCGACCATCACGCCTTAGGCGGCTGGCGTGATCTGTCGCGCTTGGTGGAACAACGCATGCTGGCGATCTACAGCGAAGACGCCGCCGCCCGCCAATTGATCCTCGCCCAGCATGGCCTCACCGAAGTCACCCAGGCCGACCGCCAACACGACATCGAACTGGGCGACCTGATGCACAAGCTGTTCGATCACCACTTCGAGCTACCTAAATTGCCGAATGACGTCGATGTGTTTGCCCTGGCCATGGAACTCGGCGACCGGGTATATGCACGTTCGGTGCAGCAACACGGGCAGATCACCCCACGCATGGCCGAGGAAGGCATGCGCGTGTTTGATGCGTATCTGGGGCTGTACCTGCCGCCGTATTTGCCAAAGCGCGTAATCCCTGCCTGATTCTTTATTGGCTTCATGGGGCTCTTCGCGAGCAGGCTCGCGAAGGCCTCACCGCCGAACTGACTGATTCATACGTATAAAAAAACCCGAAGGACTCAAACCCTCCGGGGTTGTGTGCACCGCACGCGCCTTACAACTTGGCGATCGACACCTCGGTGGATTTCACGAAAGCGATCACTTCACTGCCCACCGCCAGTTCCAGCTCTTTCACCGAACGAGTGGTAATCACCGACGTGACAATGCCGGAAGCGGTCTGCACATCGATTTCCGACAGCACGTCACCGAGGACGATTTCCTTGATGGAGCCTTTGAATTGGTTGCGAACGTTGATGGCTTTGATAGTCATGATGTTGATTCCTGTCGTGGATAAGGCTTGAGTTATTGAGCCCAACGCAACTGCGTAGGCAAGGGTGAAACAGGTTCCGGTTCCGGCGGCTGTCCGGGCAGTGACAGCACGCGATTGAGGACTTCGGTTTCCAGCGCCGCCAGCCGTTGGGAACCGCGGACCCGAGGGCGCGGCAGCTCCACGTGCAGGTCGAGGCCGACTTCGCCGTCCTCGATCAGGATCACCCTGTCGGCAATCGCCACCGCTTCACTGACGTCGTGGGTCACCAGCAACACAGTGAAGCCGTGCTGCTGCCAGAGCCGTTCGATCAGTTGCTGCATTTCGATTCGGGTAAGGGCATCCAGCGCGCCCAAGGGCTCATCGAGCAACAGCAGGCGCGGTTGATGGATCAACGCACGGGCCAGCGCCACACGCTGCTTCTGCCCACCGGACAAGGCCGCCGGCCACTCGTTGGCGCGGTCCGCCAGGCCGACCGCTTCCAGGGCTTCCAGTGCCTTTGGTCGCCAGTTGCCCTTGAGCCCGAGGCCGACGTTATCGATGATCTTTTTCCATGGCAGCAGACGCGCTTCCTGGAACATCAACCGGGTGTCTTCCCGCGCCTCACTCAGCGGCGCGGAACCGGCCAGCAATTCACCACCCGTAGGCTGATCGAGGCCGGCCAACAAGCGCAGCAAGGTGCTTTTGCCGCAACCGCTACGACCGACCACCGCGACGAACTGGCCCGCCGGAATATGCAGATCGATCTCGCGCAGCACCTGCCGTGAACCGAAGGTTTTTTGCAACTTGCGCACCGCCAGCGGAATGCCGCGCAGCAGGCGTAGAGGTTGTTGAGCCGTCATGCGGCACCTCCTTTAACGACTTGATAGGCCGGGTGCCAACGCAGCCACACACGCTCAAGTCCACGGGCCGCGAGATCAGCGAGTTTGCCGAGTACCGCGTACATCAGAATCGCCAGCACCACCACGTCGGTCTGCAAGAATTCCCGGGCATTCATCGCCAGATAACCGATGCCGGAGCTGGCGGAAATGGTTTCTGCCACGATCAGCGTCAACCACATGAAGCCCAGGGCGAAGCGCACACCGACCAGAATCGAAGGCAGCGCGCCTGGCAGGATCACTTGGCGAAACAGACTGAAACCGGACAAACCGTAACTGCGGGACATCTCCACCAGCGCCGGGTCGACGTTACGGATGCCGTGATAGGTGTTGAGGTAGATCGGGAACAACGTGCCCAGCGCCACCAGGAAAATCTTCGCCGACTCGTCGATGCCGAACCACAGGATCACCAGTGGAATCAGCGCCAGGTGCGGCACGTTACGGATCATTTGCACCGAACTGTCGAGCAAGCGCTCGCCCCATTTCGACAGGCCAGTGATAAAGCCCAGGGTCAGGCCGAGGCCCCCGCCGATGGCAAAGCCCAGCGCCGCACGCCAGCCACTGATAGCCAGGTGTGTCCAGATCTCGCCGCTGCGCACCAGGCTTACACCGGCTTCGATCACGGCGATGGGTGCCGGCAGAATCCGTGTGGACAACCAGCCCGCCGACACCGACAACTGCCACACCGCCAACAGCAATACCGGCAACGCCCAGGGCGCGAGGCTGTGGATGATTTTCTTCATGGCGCGCCTCAGCTCTGGGACGCGGCTTTGGGAAGAATATCGTTGGCCACCATCTCGCCGAACGGGCTGACGTAGCCGGCGCTTTTCGGCCGCTCGGGACGTTCGATATCCAGATGCGGGAACAACAATTCCGCGACGCGATAGGACTCTTCCAGGTGTGGATAACCGGAGAATATGAAAGTGTCGATGCCCAGGTCCGCGTATTCCTTCACGCGGGCGGCCACGGTCGGACCATCGCCCACCAGCGCCGTCCCGGCACCGCCACGCACCAGACCGACACCGGCCCACAGATTGGGGCTGACTTCCAGATTGTCGCGACTGCCGCCGTGCAGCGCGGCCATGCGTTGCTGGCCAACCGAATCGAAACGCGCCAGCGAAGCCTGGGCGCGCGCAATGGTGTCGTCGTCCAGATGCGAAATCAGTCGATCCGCCGCCTGCCAGGCCTCGGCATTGGTTTCGCGAACGATCACATGCAGACGAATACCGAAGCGCACGGTGCGCCCGAGCTTGGCGGCTTTGGCGCGTACCTGTTCGATCTTCTCGGCAACGGCCGCCGGTGGTTCGCCCCAGGTCAGGACCATTTCCACCTGTTCTGCCGCCAGGTCCTGCGCCGCTTCGGAAGAGCCACCGAAGTACAGCGGCGGACGCGGTTGCTGGATCGGCGGATAGAGCAGCTTGGCGCCCTTCACGCTGATGTGCTGACCGTCGTAATCGACGGTTTCGCCTTCCAGCACCCGACGCCAGATACGGGTGAACTCCACCGAGGCCTGATAGCGCTCCTCATGAGTCAGGAAGAGGCCATCACCGGCCAATTCTTCCGGATCACCACCCGTTACCAGGTTGAACAATGCTCGCCCGCCAGACAACCGATCCAGCGTCGCCGCCTGACGCGCGGCCACCGTCGGGGAAATGATCCCGGGGCGCAGGGCGACAAGAAACTTCAGACGCTGGGTCACAGGAATCAGCGATGCAGCTACCAGCCAAGAGTCTTCGCAGGAACGACCGGTAGGAATCAGCACCCCGCCGAAACCCAGGCGATCAGCCGCTTGCGCGACCTGTTGCAGGTAACCATGGTCGACAGCGCGAGCGCCTTCGGCGGTGCCAAGGTAATGGCCGTCGCCGTGGGTAGGCAGGAACCAGAAGATATTGAGGCTCATGGAGTGGTCTCCTTGGGGAATCGAATTACTGGGCTTTGGTTACTGAGCTTTGGGCAACGGCCGCCGGTGGCGTCCAGATCACGTCTTTGATGCTCAACGGCTTCGGAATCAGCTTGAGCTGGTAGAAGCTGTCGGCGATTTTCTGCTGCGCGGCGACCACTTCCGGAGTAAGGAACAGCGCACCGTAGCCCTGGCGCTTCACCGAGGTCAGGGTGATGTCCGCCGGCAGGCCGAGCAGTGGTGAAACCTGTTGGGTCACGTCTTCAGGATTAGCCTTGGACCATTCGCCAACCGCACGCACTTCTTCCACGAGGGTCTTGATCACCTCAGGATTTTTCTGTGCGTAAGGCTTGGTCGCCAGGTAGAACTGGTGGTTGTCCACGATGCCTTGGCCATCGCGCAGAGTGCGCGCTTGCAGTTGCTGTTCGGCGGCAGCCTGGTACGGGTCCCAGATGACCCAGGCGTCGACGCTGCCACGCTCGAATGCGGCGCGGGCATCGGCCGGCGGCAGGAACACGGTCTGGATATCGGTGTATTTGAGGCCGGCGTCTTCCAGGGCGCGAACCAGCAGGTAGTGCACGTTGGAACCTTTGTTCAGGACGACTTTCTTGCCCTTGAGTTCGGCCACCGATTTGATCGGTGAGTCTTTCGGCACCAGGATCGCTTCGCTGTGGGGTGCTGGTGGTTCGTAGGCGACGTAGAGCAGATCGGCGCCTGCCGCTTGAGCGAACACTGGTGGTGTTTCGCCGGTCACGCCGAAGTCGATGGAGCCGACGTTCAGCCCTTCGAGCAGTTGCGGGCCGCCGGGGAATTCAGTCCATTGCACGTCCACGCCCTGGGCGGTGAGGCGTTTTTCCAGAGTGCCTTTGGCTTTGAGCAGCACCAGGGTGCCGTATTTCTGATAGCCGATTCGTAACGTCTCGGCCTGAGCTTGAGTAATGGCGCCGAAGGTGACAGCCGCAGCAAACAGAGCGACCAGACCACGACGCAAAATGACAGGGCGCATGGCGCTCTCCTTTTTGCTGTTGGGTTTTGGCTGCACCTGCTTGCCCGTTGGCGGGCGAGTAAGGCCAGTACATCAATTTTGGGTGGGGCTTACTTTCAGTGGAATTCAAATGCTCCAGCGAGCACTCAACAAACGATCATTCAACAGATTCGGATCGAGCGGCTTGGGCCGTCGCGCCATGGCGCTGAAAAACAATTCCAGCGATTCATTCAGCCGTTCTTCCAGCTCAGGAGCCAGCTGCGCCTGGGCACTGCCTTCGCCATAAGCAATCTGGCTGTCGACCGCGAAAATCCCCTGCAGCAGTTCCTGGGCTTTCAAGGCCGACAACACTGGCTTGAGTGCGTAATCCACCGCCAGCATGTGGGCGATGCTGCCTCCCGTTGCCATCGGTAGAACCACTTTGTGCGCCAGAGCGCGCTCGGGCAGCAGGTCCAGCACGGTTTTCAACGCACCGGAAAAAGAGGCTTTGTAGACCGGCGTGGCGATCAGCAAGCCATCGGCGTTTTCAATCTGTTGCAGCAGATCGATCACCTTCGGGCTGTCGAAGCGCGCATGCAGCAAGTCTTCGGCCGGGAAGTCCCGCACCTGGTAACTCACCACTTCCACGCCTTGCCCTTGCAACCAACGTTGGGAGCGCTCCAGCAGCACTCCGGAACGGGAGCGTTGGCTGGGACTGCCACCGAGTGAGACGACCAGCATTCAGACAATTCCTTGAACGGTGTTGGCGATTCGCGGTTTGCGATCTCGCTTCGATGGAGTGACCTTAACAGCTGACTTATATATCCATAAATCATATTTATTCATTTGGTTATGCATTTAAGCAATATGCAGTTTCATGTGTTCCAGACAAAAAAACAGGCCGTCGAAACGGCCTGAAAATCCCCTGCTTTATGGATTCAATTCACCTTGAAACTTGCGGCGCCTGGGCCATCGTCTTCGCGAGCAGGCTCGCTCCCAGAGTTGACCGCGGCATCCGCCACACCACCAGGCTCAATGACTCAACGGTTTGGTTGCGGCGTCAGGCGCAAGTAAGGCTTCACCGCACGATAACCCTTGGGAAAGCGCTGCTTGATTTCATCTTCATCCTTGAGCGAAGGCACGATGACCACCTCGTCACCGTCCTGCCAGTTGGCCGGGGTGGCCACCTTGTGGTTGTCGGTGAGCTGCAGCGAGTCGATTACCCGCAGGATTTCGTGGAAGTTGCGACCGGTACTCGCCGGGTAGGTGATGGTCAGCCGCACCTTCTTGTTCGGGTCGATCACAAACAGCGAGCGCACGGTCAGGGTGTCGTTGGCGTTGGGATGGATCAGGTCGTAGAGGTCCGAGACCTTGCGGTCGGCGTCGTCGAGGATCGGGAAATTAACGACGGTGTTCTGGGTTTCGTTGATGTCTTCGATCCAGCGGTGGTGCGAATCCACCGGGTCGACGGACAGTGCGATGGCCTTGACGCCACGCTTGGAAAATTCATCTTTCAATTTGGCGGTGAAGCCGAGTTCGGTGGTGCACACCGGCGTGAAGTCCGCCGGGTGGGAGAACAGCACGCCCCAGCTATCGCCCAGCCACTGATGGAAACGGATGGTGCCGGCGCTGGAATTCTGTTCGAAGTCGGGGGCGATATCGCCCAGTCTGATGCTCATTGTGCTGCTCCTTGGTGAGTGCTGGTTGAACTCAACTGTGCCTGCGTTTCTTATCTATTAAAAAGAATAAATATCAATTTATTTAGATCCAAATGAAATATTAAAGATCTGTTCACTGGACGCGACTTCCCATCCCGTCGAACATCGGCCACAAGGTTCGAGAAGGCCTTGAGTTGCTGCAAAAGAGGGGAACTTCAAGGCGGGTTTACGGGGGTGAGCCCGGCTTGAAAACGCAAAAGCCCCGCCCGGCGTGATGCCGGGCGGGGCTTTTTTTGCGTCGGTTACGCGATTACAACAGCGGGATCGAGTAGCTGACGATCAGGCGGTTTTCGTCCTGCGAGCGAGTATTCGGCAGGTCGGTACGCCACATGGCGTTTCTCCACTGCAGGCCGAGGTTCTTCAGCGGGCCCGACTGGACGACGTAGCCTACGGTCAGGTCGCGTTCCCACTCGGAAGCACCATTAGCTGCTTGTCCACCGGCCGCGTTGACGGTATCGATGTCGTCGCCGTGCAGGTAAATCACGCCAGCCGTCAGGCCAGGTACGCCGACCTTGGCGAAGTCAAACGAGTAGCGTGCCTGCCAGGTGCGCTCGCCGGCACGGGCGAACTTCTGGATTTGCATGTCAGTAATGATGTAGGCCGACGAGCCATCACCCTGGTTCAGAAACGGGAAGTCGCTGCTGCCGTTGCTGACCTGATAACCACCACCGAAGGTGTGACCTTCAACGGTGTACAGGAACAGGCCGCTGTACAGGTTGTTGTCGACCTTGCCTTTACCATTAGGCGCGTTGTAGTCGCCCGAGGTGTAGTAGAACGGATCGTGACCGTTGGCACCGTCATCACGGCTGTTGAAGTAGCGCAGATCGGATTTCAGTACGCCTGGCCCGATTGCCCAGTTGTGTGTCAGACCCAGGAAGTGCTGTTTGTAGAAATCTTCCAGATTGCCGTAATAGTACTGGGCAGTCAGGTCTTTGGTGATTTTGTAGTCACCGCCACCGTAGATGAACTTGTTGCTGTCGCGACCAGCAGCCGTGCGACCGTTGGCACCGGCAATCGACAGCTCTTCATTGTTGCTGGAGTTACGACCCTTGGCGTGTTCGATCTGACCACCGATCAGTGTCAGGTCTTTGATATCGCCCGAGGTGATCTGGCCACCCTGGAAGGTTTGTGGCAGCAGACGACCGTCGTTGGTCACGATCACCGGCAGTTTCGGCTGCAAAGTACCGAGCTTCAGCTCAGTCTGGGAGATCTTGGCCTTGGCTGTCAGACCCAGGCTGGAGAAGTTATCAACTGCTTCGCCGTTGGACTTGCTCGGAAACACAGTGCCGCCATAAGCGTTACCAGAGGTGCCATTAGCGTTAACGTTGCCATTAGTGCCGCCGCCCGAATCCAGACGCACACCCAGCAGGCCGATGGCGTCGATACCGAAGCCAACGGTGCCTTGGGTGTAGCCGGAAGTGAAACGCAGATCGAAACCTTGGCCCCATTCTTCGTTTTTGTTCGGCTCGGCACTCCCGTCACGGAAGTCCTGGTTGATGTAGAAGTTACGCAGCCCCAAAGTAGCCTTGCTGTCTTCGATGAAACCGGCGGCGCTTGCTTGCTGCGCCAGAACCCCTACGGCCACAGCCAGGGCCAGGGTGGACTTGTTCATGTGTTTCGCTCCTATCGTTTCTAATTTTTGTGTTGCTGGTCCGGGGTCGAACGCCCTGGATCCTTGAATTTGGGCCGCGCAGGATACCTGTTCATAAATCTAAAAAGAATCAGCGCATCATTATTCATATCGCAATGGAATATGGATTCGCAGCAGTTGCCCGAGCCAGGACATCGGTATCGGCTCGAAAATCAATTACTGAGGTTGTTCTACTAGAGGACTGAAGAGGTCATGCGGGGGCCTGATGTGTCAGGTGGGCCTACTTTAGGTGGTCACGACAGAATCTAAAAAGAATAAAAAATCATCATGTGCATTCTTTATGGAATATAAAAATCAACCCGAAAAAAAGCCTCGTCGAATTGACGAGGCTTTTTAGCTACAGCTTACATGAAGGCGTAGGTGTAGTTGAAGATCAGACGGGTCTGGTCTTTGTCGGGCAGGCCGACCGCGTCGCCACGGTAAACACCATGACGCACGGTTGCGCCCAGGCCTTTGAGCGCGCCCTGCTGGATGGTGTAGTCCACCCGCATGTCGCGTTCCCACTCGGATGCATCACTGCCGCCGGTGGCGGACTTGATGTTTTCACCCTTCAAGTAAGCCACAGAAGCTTTCAGACCTGGCACGCCTGCAGCAGCGAAGTCGTAGGTGTACTGGCCAAAGGTGGTGTTTTCACCTGCCCGAACGAAGCCGTTGATCATGGCATCGGTGAACAGGTAGAAGCTGGAGCCCCCATTCGCTTCCGGACGACCATTGCTATCAACCACGTTGCCTTGGTTCAGGTAAACGAAGCCACCGTCATCGTTGACCCGCTGATGACCCAACAAGAAGGCGTTGCCACCCAGGGTGTAGGTGAACATGGCGCTCCAGGTCTTGTTATCGACCTCGCCCGGGGTCTTGGCAAAACCACCGTTGTTATTGAAGCGGTAGCCAACGTCACCGTTCTTGCCATCGGAGCTGCTGTCGAAATAGCGCAGATCAGTCTTGAAGGACTGTTTTGGGTCGATCTGGAAGACATGAACCAAGCCAAGGAAGTCCTGCTTGTAGTAGTCCTTCAGATTAGCGTGGTAGTACTGCAGCATCAGGTCTTTGGTGACCTTCCAATCAGCACCGGCGTAGCGGAACTGGTTGCTGTCCTGAGTACCGCCAGCCACGGCCAGACCTGTGGAGTTTGACGAGGCGCGACCCGCCGAGTGTTCCAGCTGACCTACGTTGAAGGTCACGTTGTCGATTTCCTTCGAGGTGATGGTGCCACCGTCAAAGGTCTGCGGCAGCAAACGGCTGTCGTTCGCTACCAGGATCGGCATGTTCGGCTGCAGAGCGCCACCCAAGTGGGCCTCGGTCTTCGAGAAGCGAGCCTTGACGTTGGCAGCCGCACGGCTCCATTCGTCCACGGCCGAACCATCGGTGTCGCTTGGGAAGAACGTGTTGTTGTTGGCTGGGTGATGACCTTTGCCGCCGTCCAGGTGGATACCCATGAGCGCCTGAGCATCGATACCAAAACCAACGGTACCTTGTGTGAAACCAGACAGATAATCGAGCTTGAGGCCTTCAGCGGTCTCTCTCTGATCCGAGCCCCCGGCATCACGGTTATCGTCGTTGTAATACATGGTGCGCGAACTGATGGAAGCCTTGCTGTCTTCGATGAAACCCGCGGCGCCTGCCTGCTGCGCCAAAACCCCTACGGCCACGGCCAGGGCCAAGGTGGACTTGTTCATTGTTAAGCTCCTCTCGTCTCTAATTCTTGTAGTCCTGGTCCCGGGTCCATTGCCCGGAATCCTAAGATGCGCGATTAGCGCCGGACGGTGACTCACAAGTCAATCGTAACCATGTGTGTCTACGACCATAGTCTAATCCCCAGTTTTTTGGTCCATGCAGGGTCATGAGTTCGTCATGAACCTGAAAAGAATGGGTGGATTCTTTTCTCATACCGTTTAGGAATTAAGCTCCCCGTCCTGCGACTGCTCAGAATAGAGCGGCGGCTGATTAGCTAATTCCTAAAGGATATCCCCCAAGCGATCTATAGATCGATCCGGCCTTGACACAATCCCGCAACAATTGCTGTCGAAATGGCCAACGCCCTGCCGACCAAACGCGCACTATCCAGCCCGTTTGTTACAGTTTATGTATCGGCGATTTTATTTTTCGGAGGACTTGTAGGAGCGGGCTTGCTCGCGATGGACGTCAACGAAGACGACGGCGTCCTGGATGAACGAGGTGCCTTCGCGCTCATCGCGAGCAAGCTCGCTCCTACAGTGGGTGGGGCGATCAGAGGGCCTTTTCGAAGATCTTCGAATTACGCTGATAGTTGTACAGCGACGCCCGCGCCGACGGCAGGCGCTCGACGCTGCTCGGCGCAAAGCCACGCTCGCGGAACCAGTGGGCCGTGCGGGTGGTGAGGACAAACAAGGTTTTCAATCCCTTAGCCCGGGCGCGGGTTTCGATGCGCTCCAGCAGTTCATCGCCGCGACCGCCATGACGGTACTCCGGGTTCACCGCCAGACACGCCAGCTCACCGGCATCCGAATCGGCAATCTGATACAACGCCGCGCAGGCGATGATCATGCCTTCACGCTCGACCACGCTGAACTGCTCGATCTCGCGCTCCAGCACTTCACGGGAACGCCGCACCAGAATGCCCTGCTCTTCCAGCGGGCTGATCAAATCCAGCAATCCACCGACATCTTCGATGGCCGCTTCGCGCACCACTTCGAACTGTTCCTGGGCGACCAGCGTACCGCCACCGTCACGGGTGAAGAGTTCGGTCAGCAGAGCACCGTCCTCGGCATAGCTGACGATATGGCTGCGGGCCACGCCGCCCCGGCAGGCTTCAGCCGCGGCATCGAGCAGTTCCGCCTGGTAGTTGTTGCCCAGGCGCTGCAGATGCGCCGGCACCTGTTGCGGACGCAGCTCACGCACCAGTCGCCCGTGTTCATCGATCAAGCCTTCCTCAGCACCGAACAGCAGCAGTTTGTCCGCGCCCAGGTCGATGGCGGCGCGGGTGGCGACGTCTTCACAGGCGAGGTTGAAGATTTCGCCGGTCGGCGAGTAACCCAATGGCGACAGCAGCACGATGGAGCGCTCGTCCAGCAGGCGGTTGATGCCCTTGCGGTCGACCCGGCGCACTTCGCCGGTGTGGTGATAGTCGACGCCTTCGAGCACACCGATCGGTCGTGCGGTCACCAGGTTGCCGCTGGCCACCCGCAGGCGCGAGCCCTGCATGGGTGAGGAAGCCATGTCCATCGACAGCCGTGCTTCAATGGCGATGCGCAGTTGGCCAACGGCGTCGATCACGCACTCCAGGGTCGCGGCATCGGTGATGCGCATACCGTGGTGGTAATGCGGGGTCAGACCACGGGCGGCAAGACGCGCTTCGATTTGCGGGCGGGAGCCGTGCACCAGCACCAGCCGCACGCCCAGGCTGTGCAACAACACCAGGTCGTGGACGATATTGCCGAAGTTGGAGTGCTCGACACCGTCACCGGGAAGCATGACGACAAAGGTGCAATCGCGGTGGGCGTTGATGTAAGGCGAAGCGTGACGAAGCCAATTGACGTATTCGGGCATGAACCTGGGCCTGTAATAAATAGCAGCCGAAAAAAGGGCGAAACAGAAAACGCACAGCGGGCTGGTGGTTATCGTCGGAACAGGCTTGGCGACACGCGCGCTCTCCTCATGAATACGGGTTGGGATACCGGCAATTTATACGGCCTTTCGGGCAATGCACAAACCCTGTGGAAGCGAGCAGGCTCGCTCCCACATTGATAGCAATCAACTCACCGGTGCCGGTGTCAGGCAGTAATGTTCAATCAACTGACGTAATAGATGCACCGTAGGCTGCAAACGTGACATTTCGAGGAATTCCCCCGGCTGGTGAGCGCAGGCGATATCGCCAGGGCCGAGTACCAGTGTTTCGCAGCCAAGACGCTGAAGATAAGGCGCTTCGGTGCCGAACGCTACCGCTTCGGCACGATGGCCGGTGAGCTTTTCTGCGATTCGCACCAGCTCCGCGTCCTCGGCCTGCTCGAACGGCGGCACTTCGGGGAACAGTGGCGCGTAATCGATCTTGACCTGATGCCGCTCGGCGACCGGCCTGAGCCTCTGCAAAATCTCCGCACGTAGCGCCTTGGGGTCCATGCCCGGCAACGGTCGCAGGTCGAACTCCAGCGAACACTGGCCGCAGATGCGGTTCGGGTTGTCGCCACCATGGATGCAACCGAGATTCAGGGTCGGGGTCGGCACGCTGAACTGCAGGTTGCGAAATTCACGCTGCCACAGCAAGCGCAAACCGCGCAGTTCACCGATGGCATCGTGCATGGCTTCCAGGGCGCTGTGGCCCAGGCGTGGGTCCGAGGAATGACCGCTCTGCCCAAGGATATCGATGCGTTCCATCATGATGCCCTTGTGCATACGGATCGGTTTGAGTCCGGTCGGTTCACCGATCACCGCTGCCCGCCCCAAAGGGCGCCCTGCTCCAGCCAGCGCCCGGGCACCGGACATCGAGCTTTCTTCATCACAGGTGGCAAGGATCAGCAGCGGCTGTTTGAACGGTTGATCGAGCAGCGGCTTCACCGCTTCGATGGCCAGGGCGAAAAAGCCTTTCATGTCGCAACTGCCCAGGCCGACCCAACGGCCGTCGACCTCGGTCAATTTCAGCGGATCGGTCTGCCACAGCGCGCCATCGAACGGGACCGTGTCACTGTGACCGGCCAGCACCAGACCACCGGGGCCGCTGCCGAAACTGGCCAGCAGATTGAATTTGCCGGGGCTGACCTGTTGGATGTCGCAAGCAAATCCAAGGTCGCCGAGCCAGGCGGCCAGCAGGTCGATCACCGGACGATTGGATTGATCGAGACTCGCCTGGGTGCAACTGACGGACGGTGCAGCGATCAGTGCAGCGAACTGATCTTTCATGGATGGCAAAGGCATCGCTGGCTCCAACTCCCGAATTGAAGTCCATCATAGAGCCATCCAATGACAGGAATAAACCGTTGCGGCGCGTAGGTTGAACGAGTCCTGTACACTGCACGACCTTGGCAGCCACACATTCCCCCGGCTGCGCTCCCGATCCTGGATTTTCCGGCCATGCAGAAAGAAACCGAAATCAAACTCCGCGTCAGCCGCGAAACCCTCGCCGCCCTGCGCGAGCACCCGTTACTGAAAAAACGCAACAAAAGTGGCTGGGAAAGCCGTGAATTGATGAACCAGTACTTCGACACGCCCGAACGCGACCTGGCCCGCGCCAAGGTGGCCCTGCGTCTGCGCAAGGATGGCGATGCCGTGATTCAGACCCTCAAGACCCGCGGCCAGAGCGTCGCCGGTCTGTCCGAGCGTAACGAGTTCGAATGGCACCTGCCCAAAGCCAAGCTCGATGTGAAGAAACTCGACGGCGAATGCTGGCCCGAAGCGCTGGCCGAACTGGACAAGAAAACCCTGAAGCCGATTTTCACCACCGATTTCGTGCGCGAATACGCCGAGATCGCCTGGGGTCGCGGCAAGTCCAAAGTGGTCATCGAAGCCGCGCTGGATCTGGGCCAGGTGATCGTCGGCAAGCAGAAAGAAGAAATCTGCGAACTGGAACTGGAATTGCGCGAAGGCGAACCGGCCGCGCTGCTGGAACTGGCCGCTGAACTGGCCGCGACCCTACCACTGATGCCGTGTGACATCAGCAAGGCCGAACGCGGTTATCGCTTGCACGACGCCAACAGCTACTCGTTGAGCTTGCCGGCACCGCAACTCAGCGCCGAAACGCCGCTGGACGATGCCTTCGCCGCCCTGTGCTGGCATTTGCTGGCCAGCAGTCAGCGTCTGGCCGAGCAGTATCGTTTCAACGGCCACTGGCGATTGCTGCAAGACTGGGTGGAAAACCTCGCCGAGTTGCGTGCACTGATCAGCAGCCTCGGCCAGGCCGCGCCGCGTCAATCGACCCACGACCTGCGCGCCGCACTGGATGCCTTGCTGGAAGACTGGCGTCCGCTGGTCCAGGCCGGTATGGATGATGAAGACGTGCGTAAAGCCGCGCCGGAACAGTTCCTCGAAGAACTCGAAGACCCGCGCTGGGGCCTGTTTTCCCTGAGTACTTCACGCTGGTTGCTGGCCCGCACCTGGACCGCCGACCGTAACACCCGTGGCAATCGCCAGGGCGCTGCGCAGTTGGGTAGTTGGTTGCCGCGACTGTTGGGCGAAGAAGCCAACTCGCTGCAATTGCAGCGCTACCAGCAACAACCGGAAGACCTGGCCGAGCAACTGCCGCGTATCGAACGTATCCAGGCCTGGCTGCACCACGCGCGCAACGTGATGGAAATCCCGGAAATGGATCGCCTGTATGGCGAGCTGAATAAACTGGCGCAACTGGCCAACGAACCGATCACCGACGAAGCCCTGGATGCGCGCAAGCAGCAGGCGATTGCGGTGTATCAGAATCGGGCCTGGAAGACTTTGCTGCGCCTCTGACACCGCCATCGCTGGCAAGCCAGCTCCCACAAGGGTCGATGTTGAAATGCATATTGTGTTTCAACACAAAAACCTGTGGGAGCTGGCTTGCCAGCGATGAGGCCCACACAATCAACGCAGTTCAGACCGGCAAACTCGTCGTGGACTTGATCTCTGACAAAGCCACGATCGAGTTGACCTCCTGAATCCCCGGCACCATCGACAGCTTCTCGAAGAAGAAGCGCTCATAAGCCTCGATGTCCGCCGCGACGATCCGCAACATGAAATCCACAGCCCCCATCAACACATAACACTCCAGCACCTCGGGAAACCCACGAATCGCCTCGGTGAACTCAGTGAAGTTCGAGCGTCCGTGGGCGTTGAGTTTGACCTGGGCGAAAATCTGCGTGTTCAGGCCGATTTTCTTGCGGTCGAGCAGGGTCACCTGGGCGCGAATGATCCCCTCCTCTTTCATCCGCTGGATTCGCCGCCAGCAGGGCGACTGCGAAAGTCCCACCTGCTCGGCGATCTGCGCACTGGAAAGCGAAGCGTCCTCCTGAAGCAGCGCAAGGATCTTGCGGTCGTAGCCGTCCAGCTCGCTTTGCATAAAAAAACCTTTGATTACTGATTTTATGAATTATGCGATTCGATTTAACCGCCATTCAGCCCATCATAGATAAGAAATACCCGCCACCGAATGTAAAAATTTCTCCATTGATTGTGGAGAACCACCATGCCGCACCTGGAAGCCGTGAACACCCGCGCCGATGTCTGGAATGTCAGTAACGTGCACTGCCGCGTGCGCTACCAATTACTGGCCGAAGCCGAGCCCGACCTGCTGTGTCGCGCGCTCAACCTGTTCGCCTTGCAGTTCTTGACGCCGGATGAGGTGCACGTGCAGCGCCAGGACGATTTGCTGGCCATCGAGGTGGTCATCGACAGACTGAGCTGGCACCGCGCCCAGGTAATCGCAGAAAAACTACGTAACCTGATCAGCGTCTGCTCGGTGGATCTGCAAAGCGCCGACCCTGCCTGGGTTGAAGCCGCTCAGGCAATCGGCTGAAAAAACCCGATACGGCTTCGTCGGGTAGTGGCCCAACGGTCTGTGGCGCCACGACTATCCTTTGCGCACTGTTGTTCAAAAGGAGCCCGCATGTCCGTTCAACTCGCCATTCAGGACCGCTGGCTGGATCTCAATGAAGTGCTGCGTGAGCTGGTCGCCCAAGGCTTCATCAGCCAGGACTCGGCAGAACACGCGCTCAATGCCCGTCGCCGCCACGCCGCTCATGGCCAGATGCATCCACTGGAGTTCATCGCCAGCCAACAGCTGAACGACCTCAGTCGCCCCGGCAAGCACCTCGATCTGGAAAACCTGACCCTGTGGTTGTCCCAACAGGCTGGCCAGCCCTACCTGCGTATCGACCCGCTGAAAATCAACGTCGCGGCCGTGACACCGCTGATGTCCTACGCCTTCGCCCAGCGCCACAAGATTCTCGCGGTCTCCATTGACCGCGACGCTGTGACGGTGGCGAGCGCCCAGCCCTACGTCAACGGCTGGGAAGCCGACCTGACGCATGTGCTGAAGTTGCCGATCAAGCGTGTAGTGGCCAACCCAGTGGATATCCAGCGCTTCAGTGTGGAGTTCTTCCGCCTGGCCAAATCGGTCACGGGGGCGAGCAACGCCGATCAGCAGACCAGCACCCTGGGCAATTTCGAACAGTTGCTCAATCTCGGCGCCAGCGATCAGGAACCGGATGCCAACGACGCGCATATCGTCAACATCGTCGACTGGCTATTCCAGTACGCGTTCCAGCAGCGCGCCAGCGATATCCACATCGAACCCCGACGCGAACAAGGCACGGTGCGCTTTCGCATCGACGGCGTTTTGCACAACGTCTACCAATTCCCGCCGCAAGTCACCATGGCCATCGTCAGCCGCCTGAAAAGCCTGGGGCGGATGAACGTCGCGGAGAAACGCAAACCCCAGGATGGCCGGGTCAAGACCAAGACCCCGGACGGCGGCGAAGTGGAGCTGCGGCTGTCGACCCTACCGACTGCCTTCGGCGAAAAAATGGTCATGCGGATCTTCGACCCGGAGGTGTTGCTCAAGGACTTCGATCAGCTGGGGTTTTCAGCCGATGACCTGCGGCGCTGGCAGGACATGACCCGTCAGCCCAACGGCATCATTCTGGTCACGGGGCCGACCGGTTCAGGCAAGACCACCACGCTGTACACCACGCTGAAGAAACTGGCGACGCCGGAGGTCAACCTCTGCACCATCGAAGACCCGATTGAAATGGTCGAGCCGGCGTTCAACCAGATGCAGGTCCAGCACAACATCGACCTGACCTTCGCTTCCGGGGTGCGCGCGTTGATGCGGCAAGACCCGGACATCATCATGATCGGCGAGATCCGCGACCTCGAAACCGCCGAGATGGCGATCCAGGCCGCCCTCACCGGTCACCTGGTGCTGTCGACGCTGCATACCAACGATGCACCGAGCGCCATCAGCCGCCTGCTGGAACTGGGCGTGCCGCATTACCTGATCAAGGCCACGGTACTCGGGGTCATGGCCCAGCGGCTGGTGCGAACCTTGTGCCCGCACTGCAAGGCTCCGAACACCCTGGGGGAAGAAGACTGGCAAACACTGACCCGGCCCTGGCAAGCCCCCCTGCCCACCCACGCACAACGCGCCATCGGCTGCCTGGAGTGTCGCGACACCGGCTATCACGGCCGCGCCGGGGTGTACGAAATCATGCAATTGACCGACGGTCTGAAAGCGCTGATCAGTCCCGACACCGATTTGCTGGCGGTGCGGCGTCAGGCGTTCAAGGAAGGCATGCGCAGCTTGCGCCTGTCAGGCGCACAGAAGGTGGCGGCCGGCTTGACCACTGTCGAGGAGGTCCTGCGCGTGACGCCGCAGAGCGAGCAGAAGTAGGTAAGCGGCAATGGAACTCGATTGGGGGAATCGCTATCAAAGGCGGTAGTTTATCCAGTGGAGTTACCTTCTATGCGTCTCAAACTTGCTATCGCTACCATCGCCCTGTTGTCCCTGCCTGTCGGTTCGGCGATGGCTGATAGCTTTTGGCGTAACGTTCTTACTTCCGGTGCAACCACCGGTTCGACCTACCTGACCTTCAAGGATAACAAGCTGATCGTCGCTGCCCAGGACGATGCCGGCAGTTTCGTCGCCAGTGACGGCGGCATCCGCGGCCCGTATCTGGAAGCCGCGATGCAGAAAGTCCGCGCTGACAACCCGGGCCTGCAGGCCACGGACATGGAGTTGGCGAACGCGATTTTGGCGAAGAACGCCGTGGCTTCGGAATAAGCTTCCAGCCAAACAGAAAATGCCGCTCACTTGAGCGGCATTTTTTTGCCCGGATTTCATACATAAACTACACATTCATTGAAGATCCCTGTGGGAGCGGGCTTGGCCAGGAGATCAGCGGTACTCATCCAGCGGCACACACGCACAAAACAGATTCCGGTCGCCATACACATTGTCCACCCGGTTCACCGCTGGCCAGTATTTGTGGGCCTTGGTGTGAGCATCCGGCGTCACGCCCTGTTCGATGCTATAGGGACGTTCCCAAATCCCGGTGATATCGGCCAAGGTATGCGGCGCACGTTTGAGCGGGTTGTCCTCGGCCGGCCAGTTGCCGTTCTGCACCTCGGTGATTTCCGCACGGATGCTCAGCATCGCGCCGATGAAGCGGTCCAGTTCCGCTTTCGATTCACTTTCGGTCGGTTCGACCATCAACGTGCCCGGCACGGGGAACGACATGGTCGGTGCATGGAAGCCATAGTCCATCAGGCGCTTGGCGACGTCTTCCTCGCTGATGCCGGTCAACGTCTTGAGCGGTCGCAAATCGAGAATGCATTCGTGGGCCACCCGCTCGTTGCGCCCGGTGTAGAGCACCGGGAACGCCCCGGACAAATGCCGCGCCAGGTAATTCGCGGCGAGAATCGCCACTTCGCTGGCGTCGGCCAGTTGCGGGCCCATCATGGCGATGTACATCCAGCTGATCGGCAAAATGCTCGCGCTGCCCCAGGGCGCGGCACTGACGGCACCGTTCTGCGCCAGCGGCCCCTCGATCGGCACCACCGGGTGATTGGCGACGAACGGCGCCAGGTGCGCACGTACGCCAATCGGACCCATGCCCGGTCCGCCACCGCCATGGGGAATGCAGAAGGTTTTGTGCAAGTTCATGTGGGACACATCGGCGCCAATGTCCGCCGGCCGCGCCAGCCCGACCTGGGCGTTGAGGTTGGCGCCGTCCATGTAGACCTGGCCGCCATGGCTGTGGATAACTTCGCAGATCTCGCTGATGCCTTCCTCGTACACGCCGTGGGTCGACGGATAGGTCGCCATCAGGCAGGAGAGCTTGTCGCCGGCTTCGGCGGCCTTTTCTTTCAGGTCATCCAGGTCAACGTTGCCTGCTTCGTCACATTCGACAATCACCACACGCATCCCGGCCATCTGCGCCGAGGCCGGGTTGGTGCCGTGGGCCGAAGACGGGATCAGGCAGACATCCCGCCCGCCCTGCTGACGGCTCTCGTGGTATTTGCGGATCGCCAGCAGCCCCGCGTACTCGCCCTGGGCACCGGAATTGGGCTGCATGCAGATTGCATCGAAACCAGTGATCGCGCAGAGCCAGCGCTCCAGTTCTTCGATCATCAATGAATATCCGACCGCCTGTTCTTTCGGTGCGAACGGATGCAGATTGGCGAACTGCGGCCAGGTAATCGGAATCATCTCGCTGGTGGCATTGAGTTTCATGGTGCAAGAGCCCAGCGGGATCATCGACTGATTGAGCGCCAGGTCCTTGTTTTCCAACTGCTTGAGGTAGCGCAGCATCTCGGTTTCGCTGTGGTGGGCGTTGAACACCGGATGGCGCAGATAGGGTGTGGTTCTTTGCAAATGGCTCGGGATACCGGGAGCCAGCGCCTCGGCATCGAGTTCATCGACGCTCAGCCCATGATCGGTTCCCAGGAATACATCGAACAGCTTGGCTACGGTGGATTCGTCGCAGGTTTCGTCGAGACTCAAGCCCAATTGCCCACGCCCCAGAATGCGCAAATTGATCTGCGCGGCCTGGGCGCTTTCGATGATTGCGGTCTGGGTGCCGCCGACTTCCAGGGTCAGGGTGTCGAAGAAATGCGGGTTGAGGCGCGTGATGCCCTTGCGCTCCAGGCCCGCAGCGAGGATGCAGGTCAGTCGGTGCACGCGCTGGGCAATGCGCTTGAGCCCTTCCGGTCCGTGGTAGACCGCATAGAAGCTGGCAATGTTGGCCAGCAGCACTTGCGCGGTACAGATGTTCGAGTTGGCCTTTTCACGACGAATATGTTGCTCACGGGTTTGCAGGGCCATGCGCAGGGCAACGTTGCTGCGCGCATCTTTCGACACGCCGATGATCCGCCCGGGAATCGCCCGTTTGTACTCGTCGCGACTGGCAAAAAACGCCGCGTGCGGTCCGCCATAGCCCATGGGCACGCCGAAGCGCTGGGAAGAACCGAACACCACATCTGCCCCCAACTCCCCAGGCGGCGTCAACAGCAGCAGGCTCAGCAGATCAGCCGCCACACAGGCCAACGCTTGTTGCGCATGCAGATGGTCGATCAACGGACGCAGGTCGCGGATCTCGCCATGGGTGTCGGGATATTGCAGCAGCGCGCCGAACACCTGGTGCTGCTTCAAGTTATCCACAGCGTCGATGATCAACTCGAAGCCGAAGCCTTCGGCGCGGGTCTGCACCACGGAAATGGTCTGTGGATGGCAGTTTTCATCAACAAAGAACACATTGCTTTTCGACTTGGCCACCCGTTTGGCCAGGGCCATGGCTTCCGCTGCCGCGGTGGCTTCATCCAGCAGCGAGGCATTGGCCAGTTCCAGCCCGGTCAGATCGATGGTCAATTGCTGGAAATTCAGTAACGCTTCGAGCCGCCCCTGGGCGATTTCCGGCTGATAGGGCGTGTACGCGGTGTACCAACCGGGATTTTCCAGCACATTGCGCAGGATGACGGCCGGCGTGAGCGTGCCGTGATACCCCATGCCGATCAGGCTGGTCCATACCTGGTTCTGTTCGGCGTAGCCTCGCAACTTGGCCAACGCGGCCTCTTCGTCGAGGGCCGGCGGCAAATCCAGCGCCCGGTTCAAGCGAATACCCGGCGGGACCGTCTGCTCGATCAGCTCGACCCGGCTACCGAGGCCGAGACTGTCGAGCATGGCCTGCTGCTCGGCGGCATCCGGCCCGAGGTGGCGGCGAAGAAAGGCATTGGGGTCGCGTAACTGGCTCAAGGACGGCAACTGGGACATGACGGGCTCTCTCTTGACTGGCGCTCAACGTCGATGCAACACGGTCAAACCAGCATAGCAGTCACTGCCAACAGCGAGCCTTTGGCAGAGCTTACTTACCCTTGTGGGAAATTGGGCAGGCAACAAAAAGCCCCGACGGATCGGGGCTTTGGAATGACGCTAAAGGCTTATTCGCCGATGGCGGCCTTATATCCGGCTGCATCGAGCAGCTTGTCCAGGTCAGCCTTGTCGCTTGGTTTGAGCTTGAAGATCCACGCGCCGTACGGGTCGGAGTTCAGCAGCTCAGGCGAAGCACTCAGGTCATCGTTGATCGCGATCACTTCACCGGACACCGGGGCATAGATGTCGGACGCCGCTTTAACCGACTCCACCACACCGGATTGATCACCGGCAGCGAAGACTTTTCCAACTTCGGTCAGTTCGACGAACACCACATCGCCCAGCGCTTCCTGCGCGTGATCGCTGATGCCCACGGTAACGGTGCCATCGGCTTCCAGGCGAGCCCATTCGTGACTTTCGGCAAAACGCAGGTCGGCAGGGATATCGCTCATGTTCTGTGTCCTCAAGGATATTGTCAGCGGTGATTGCCGCCAGAAAAGGTTAGATCAAGGTTTTGCCATGGCGTACGAAGGTCGGTTTGACCACTCGGACCGGGTACCACTTGCCACGGATTTCCACTTCCGCGCGGTCGGCAGTTGCCATCGGCACGCGCGCCAGTGCAATCGACTTGCTAAGCGTAGGAGAGAAACTACCACTGGTGATCTCTCCTTCGCCAACATCGGCGATACGGACCACTTGATGAGCGCGCAAAACCCCACGCTCTTCAAGAACCAGACCGACCAGTTTGTGCTGTACGCCAGCGCTGCGTTCGGCTTCCAGCGCGGTGCGCCCGATGAACTGGCGAGCGGCTGGTTCCCAGGCAATGCTCCAGGCCATGTTGGAGGCCAGCGGTGAAACGTCTTGGTGAATATCCCGGCCATACAGGTTCATGCCGGCCTCGACCCGCAGGGTATCCCGCGCACCCAGGCCGATCGGGGAGATACCCGCGCCCACCAGGTCGTTGAAAAACCCCGGCGCCTGATCGGCCGGCAGGATGATTTCCAGTCCGTCTTCACCGGTGTAACCGGTGCGCGCGATGAACCAGTCACCGTCGGGCTGCCCTTCGAAGGGTTTGAGCAGCTGGATCAGATTGCCGCGGGACTGGGTCACCAATTCAGCAACCTTCTGCCGGGCGTGAGGGCCTTGAATCGCCAGCATCGCCAACTCGGAACGTTCGCTGAGCTGCACATCGAAGCCGTCGAGATGGGCCTGCATCCAGGCCATGTCCTGATCGCGGGTTGAAGCATTGACCACCAGACGATAACCGTCATCGAGGCGGTAGACGATCATGTCGTCGACGATGCCGCCGCGCTCGTTGAGCATGGTGCTGTACAACGCGCGGCCCGATCTGTGCAGGCGCTCGACGTCATTGGCCAGCAAATGCTGCAACCAGGCCTTGGCCTGGGGGCCGTCGACATCGATCACGGTCATGTGGGATACATCGAAAACACCGCAATCGCGGCGCACCTCATGGTGCTCCTCGACCTGCGATCCGTAATGCAGAGGCATATCCCAACCGCCAAAATCGACCATCTTCGCGCCGAGGGCGAGATGAAGGTCATACAGAGGCGTACGCTGTCCCATGGGTTTCTCCTTCCGGGCGTGGCGAAGGTGCGGGCGAGTGTTCTATCGAGTAAAAGCCTTGAAACAAAAGGCTTCCAGCCGACTTCTACTACCTTGTCTGTCAGACAGACCGCACCGAATGCCGCGCATTGTAGCCGCAAGGTGTAGGACTGACACCTAGCTGTTTCGATGCGCCGAACGTCGTATCAATCCGATGACCGGTAGCAGCCCGACCAAAACCAGGGTCAGTGCCGGTAAAGACGCCCTCGCCCACTCGCCCTCGCTGGTCATTTCGAAGATCCGCACGGCCAGTGTGTCCCAGCCAAACGGGCGCATCAGCAGGGTCGCGGGCATTTCCTTGAGCACATCGACGAACACCAGCAGCGCCGCGCTCAACGAACCAGGCAGCAACAACGGCAGATACACTTTGAAAAACAGTCGCGGTCCACTGACCCCCAGGCTACGTGCCGCTTCGGGCAAAGATGGCCGTATACGCGCCAGACTGCTCTCCAGCGGTCCGTAAGCCACAGCGATGAAGCGCACAAGATAGGCCAGCAGCAAAGCCGACAGACTGCCCAGCAGCAGTGGCTTGCCAGCGCCACCGAGCCAGCCGGAGATGGGGATCACCAGTTCGCGGTCCAGGTAACTGAGCGCCAGCATGATCGATACCGCCAGCACCGATCCTGGCAAGGCGTAGCCAAGATTGGCCAGACTGACCCCGGCGCGAATCCCCTGGGTCGGCGCCAGGCGTCGGGCAAATGCCAATATCAGCGCAACACTGACGGTGATTAACGCGGCCATCGCACCCAGGTACAGGGTGTGGAGAATCAAACCGCTGTAACGCTCATCCAGATCGAAGCGCCCGCGCTGCCAGAACCACACCAACAGTTGCAGCACCGGAATGACAAAGGCGCAGGCGAATACCAGAGCGCACCACCCCGTGGCCAACAGCGCTTTGATGCCATGCAAGTGGTACAACGCCTTGACCCGTGGCCGTTCATTGCTCGCCCGATTGGCCCCGCGCGCTCGACGCTCGCCGTACAACACCACCATCACCACCAGCAATAACAGGCTGGCCAGTTGTGCAGCGGTGGAAAGACTGAAAAACCCATACCAGGTCTTGTAGATCGCCGTAGTGAACGTGTCGAAGTTGAACACCGACACCGCGCCAAAATCAGCCAGGGTCTCCATCAGCGCCAACGCCACGCCAGCGCCGATGGCGGGACGCGCCATGGGCATTGCCACCCGCCAGAATGCCTGCCATGGCGATTGCCCCAACACCCGCGCGGCTTCCATCAGGCCTTTGCCTTGAGCGAGGAACGCGGTGCGCGCCAGCAGGTAAACGTACGGATAAAACACCAGTACCAGAACCAGAATCACCCCGCCCGTGGAGCGCACGCGCGGCAAACGCAGGCCAGTGCCGAACCACTCGCGCAGCAGGGTTTGCACGGGGCCGGAAAAATCCAGCAGACCGACGAAAACGAAGGCCAACACGTAGGCCGGAATTGCAAAGGGCAGCATCAAGGCCCAATCCAGCCAACGCCTGCCGGGGAATTCACAGAGGCTCGTGAGCCAGGCCAGGCTTACACCGAGGACCGTCACCCCGACACCGACGCCAAGCACCAGGGTCAAGGTGTTGCCCAGCAGACGCGGCATTTGCGTGTCCCACAGGTGAGACCAGATCTGTTGATCGACGGCTTGCCAGGAAAGCAGCAACACGCTCAGGGGCAGCAGGACCAGCGCAGCGATGGCGAAGACCAGGGGGTACCAGCGGCGTTGGGCGGGGTGGGCC
>NZ_SCOO01000032.1:0-75446 GCF_005502415.1 Pseudomonas sp. G(2018)
GGCCTGACCTCATCGATCTACACCCGCGACCTGAGTAAAACCCTGCACGCCATGCGCGAACTGGATTTTGGCGAAACCTACGTCAACCGCGAGAACTTCGAGGCCATGCAAGGCTTCCATGCCGGCGTGCGCAAATCCGGCATCGGTGGCGCGGATGGCAAGCATGGGTTGTATGAGTACACCCATACCCATGCGGTGTATCTGCAAGGCTGAACCTGTAGAGCAAACCCTCGTGGGAGCGAGCCGGCTCCGGGTGGCGCTCCGACGAAAGCGGAGTGTCAGACGATACAAATGGCGACTGACACGCCCTCTTCGCGAGCAGGCTCGCTCCCACAGGATTTCGCTCAGAATTCGACCGTCGCCGTCAGCAGGTAGATTCGCTGTCATCCGACGCGCCCGCCGAACTCCAGTAGCGCTTGTCCACCTTGAACGCATAGCACGCGCCGACGTCGAAATGCTCCCACGAGCATCGCCACATCACTCATATAAATAAGCGTAAAAGAAGAGAAAAGCCAAATTTCAGACACAAAAAACCCCGGTCTTTCGACCAGGGTTTTTGCTATCGACTCGAAGTAGCCAATGTTGGCTTTCTTCGTAGCGCCAAGGCGTTCAGTGGGCCTTGAGGCAGATATGGCGCAGCGGACGGGACTCGAACCCGCGACCCCCGGCGTGACAGGCCGGTATTCTAACCGACTGAACTACCGCTGCGTATCGCTGTGGACTTGCGTCCAGGTAACTCGTTTGATTGAAAGCTTCGGTGCTTTTCAACCGCGAACCGAATAAATTCCGATTCGTAAAATATGGCGCAGCGGACGGGACTCGAACCCGCGACCCCCGGCGTGACAGGCCGGTATTCTAACCGACTGAACTACCGCTGCGCGTCGGTGGAGGCTTTTCAGCTTCCATCTTGCTTTCGCAAGACTCTCGGGAGTGGTGGGTGATGACGGGATCGAACCGCCGACATTCTGCTTGTAAGGCAGACGCTCTCCCAGCTGAGCTAATCACCCGTTTGCATCTCCGAGGCCGCGAAATTTACGCAGGTAGCGAACCTAAGTCAATAGCAGGATTGAAGTTTTTCTGAAAAAGACAAAATTCTTTCAATCGGTACTGCGTCGACCGCTTACGCGAGCAGGCTCGCCCACAACGGATCGCATTTCTAATGTGGGAGCGAGCCTGCTCGCGAAGACGGCGGCACATTCGACATCAATGCCTGAGTTACTCGCTGTAAATCATCTTCTTGGTCATGCCACCGTCCACCACGAATTCCTGCCCCGTGACGAAACCGGCGTTCTTCGACAGCAGCCAGGCCACCATCGCCGCCACGTCCTCAACCGTCCCTACCCTGCCCGCCGGATGCTGCGCATGATCGGCATCGGTCAGTGGCTCGGCACGGCGCACCGAAGGGTCCCGCGCATCGATCCAGCCGGGGCTGACCGCATTGACGCGAATCTCCGGCCCCAGACTGATGGCCAACGCGTGAGTCAGGGCCAACAGGCCGCCCTTGCTCGCCGCATACGCCTCGGTATCGGGCTCCGACTGCCCGGCACGGGTCGAGGCCAGATTGACGATCGCCCCGCTATGGGCTCGCAGATACGGCGCACAGTGTTTGGCCAACAGCATCGGCCCACTGAGATTGACCGCCAATACCCGATTCCAGTAAGCCAGATCGAGACTTTCCAGGGTGATGTTGTGCGGGTCGGCAACCGCGGCGTTGCACACCAGCGCATCCAGACGACCGAACTGCCCCAATACCTCGGCAACCCCCAATGCGACCTGCGCCTCATTAGAGACGTCCATGGCGATGAACCAGGCGTTCTCACCAAGCACCTTCGCCACTTTCGATCCGCGCACCCGATCCAGATCCGTCAGCACCACTTGCCAGCCTTCGCTGATCAACCAGGCCGCAATGCCCAGACCGATGCCCCGCGCAGCGCCGGTGACCAGCGCTACACGGCCATTGGAGCCCGTTGGCGTGGACAACTCGATCACAGGGCAGCCAAACCGCGCACCAGGTCGGCTTGCAGGTCCGCCACGTCTTCCAGGCCGACCGCGATGCGGATCAGGCTGTCACGAATGCCCGCAGCTTCACGCTCTTGCGGCGCGAGACGGCCGTGGGAGGTGGTGCTCGGGTGCGTGATGGTGGTTTTGCTGTCACCCAGGTTGGCGGTGATCGAAATCAGTCGGGTTGCATCGATAAAGCGCCAGGCGCCCTCTTTGCCGCCCTTGACTTCGAAACTCACCACCGCGCCGAAACCTTTTTGCTGACGCTGAGCCAATTCGTGCTGCGGATGGCTCTTGAGGCCGGCGTAATGGACTTTCTCGATACCGTCCTGCTGCTCCAGCCACTCGGCCAACTCCTGGGCGTTGGCGCAATGCGCCTTCATCCGCAGATTCAGGGTTTCCAGGCCCTTGAGGAAGATCCAGGCGTTGAACGGGCTCAGGGTCGGCCCGGCGGTACGCAGGAAACCCACCACTTCTTTCATTTGCTCGCTGCGACCGGCCACGACACCGCCCATGCAACGGCCCTGGCCGTCGATGAACTTGGTCGCCGAGTGCACAACGATGTCCGCGCCCAGTTTCAGCGGCTGCTGCAAGGCCGGGGTGCAGAAGCAGTTATCGACTACCAGCATCGCGCCCTTGGCGTGAGCGATTTTCGCCAACTCGGCGATGTCCACCAGTTCGGCCAACGGATTGGATGGCGATTCGACGAACAACAATTTGGTGTTGGGCTTGATCGCCGCGTCCCAACCGGACAAGTCCGCCAAGGGCACGTAATCGACTTCGACGCCAAAACGCTTGAAGTATTTCTCGAACAGACTGATGGTCGAACCGAACACGCTGCGCGACACCAGGACGTGGTCGCCGGCGCTGCACAGGCTCATCACCACCGCCATGATCGCGGCCATGCCGGTGGCAGTGGCAACAGCTTGCTCGGCGCTTTCCAGGGCGGCAATGCGCTCTTCGAAGGCGCGCACGGTCGGGTTGGTATAGCGCGAGTAGACGTTGCCCGGCACTTCCCCGGCAAAGCGCGCGGCCGCGTCGGCGGCGGTGCGGAACACATAGCTGGAAGTGAAGAACATCGGATCACCGTGTTCGCCTTCCGGCGTACGGTGCTGACCGGCACGTACGGCCAGGGTATCGAACGCTACGCCTTCGAGGTCGCTGTCCAACCGACCGGCATCCCAATCCTGACTCATGCTGTCACTCCTTTCCTTATTCCCGAAAATTAAAAGCCAGATACAAAACCGGCCCCTCAGGGCCGGTAGAAACTCAGTTGTTGTACAGATCGATGATCGCGCTGACTGCCTGCGTTTTGACCTTGGAGGCATCGTTACGTGCCTGCTCGATCTTGTTCAGGTAAGCCTCGTCAACGTCGCCGGTCACGTACTGGCCGTCGAACACTGCGCAATCGAACTTCTCGATCTTGATCTTGCCGCCACCGACCGCTTCGATCAAGTCAGGCAGGTCCTGATAGATCAGCCAGTCGGCACCGATCAGGTCCGCCACGTCCTGGGTCGAACGGTTGTGGGCGATCAGTTCGTGGGCGCTCGGCATGTCGATGCCGTAGACGTTCGGGAAGCGCACGGCCGGTGCGGCGGAGCAGAAGTAAACGTTCTTGGCGCCCGCCTCGCGTGCCATCTGGATGATCTGCTTGCAGGTGGTGCCGCGCACGATGGAATCGTCCACCAGCATCACGTTCTTGCCGCGGAATTCCAGCTCGATCGCGTTGAGCTTCTGGCGTACGGATTTTTTCCGTGCCGCCTGGCCCGGCATGATGAAGGTCCGGCCGATGTAGCGGTTCTTCACGAAGCCTTCGCGGAATTTCACGCCCAGGTGGTTTGCCAGCTCCAGGGCCGCGGTGCGGCTGGTGTCCGGGATCGGGATGACCACGTCGATATCGTGATCAGGACGCTCGCGCAGGATCTTCTCGGCAAGTTTCTCACCCATGCGCAGACGGGCCTTGTACACCGACACGCCGTCGATGATCGAATCCGGACGTGCCAGGTAGACGTGTTCGAAGATGCACGGGGTCAGGGACGGGTTGGTCGCGCACTGACGGGTGTGCAGCTTGCCATCTTCAGTGATGTAGACCGCTTCGCCCGGTGCCAGGTCGCGAATCAGGGTGAAACCGAGCACGTCCAGGGACACGCTTTCGGAGGCGATCATGTATTCGACGCCTTCGTCGGTGTGACGCTGGCCGAACACGATCGGACGGATGCCGTGCGGATCGCGGAAACCGACGATGCCGTAGCCGGTCACCATCGCCACGACCGCATAACCGCCCACGCAACGGTTGTGCACGTCGGTGACTGCGGCGAAGACGTCCTCTTCGGTCGGCTGCAACTTGCCGCGCTGGGCCAGTTCGTGCGCGAACACGTTAAGCAGCACTTCCGAATCGGAGCTGGTGTTGACATGGCGCAGGTCGGATTCGTAAATCTCCTTGGCCAGTTGTTCAACGTTGGTCAGGTTGCCGTTGTGCGCCAGGGTGATGCCGTAAGGCGAGTTGACGTAAAACGGCTGAGCTTCGGCCGACGTCGAGCTGCCCGCGGTCGGGTAGCGCACATGGCCGATACCCATATGGCCGACCAGGCGCTGCATGTGACGCTGCTGGAACACGTCACGCACCAGGCCATTGTCCTTGCGCAGGAATAACCGGCCATCATGGCTGGTCACGATACCGGCAGCGTCCTGGCCGCGGTGCTGGAGGACGGTTAGCGCGTCATACAGCGCCTGATTGACGTTCGACTTACCGACGATACCGACGATGCCACACATGCGACGCAACCCCTACTTAATGGATCTGAACTGAACACAACTCACTGAGGCGTTTTGGCCGTCGGCAAGAGGTGCTCCTTGAACGGTATATCAGCGGGTACGCTGATTCCGCTGGCAAGCCACTGACTGCTCCACCCGAGAATCAGGTTTTTGGACCAGTCTGCGACCAATAGAAATTTTGGCACGAGCTGGGACTGTTGCCACCACTCGTCCTGCTGTACCGGCCCCAGGCTCAACAGCCCGACCGCCACGACCACCAGCAGCCCGCCACGCGCGGCGCCGAAGGCCATGCCGAGGAATCGATCGGTCCCGGACAGCCCGGTGACGCGTACCAATTCGCCGATAAGATAATTGATCATTGCGCCTACGATTAACGTGGCGACAAACATTATTGCGCAACCCGTGATCACACGGGCTGATGGTGTTTGGATATATCCGGCGAGGTACTCGGACAATGAGCCACCAAACATCCAGGCAACGACTCCTGCGATGATCCAGGTCACCAGCGACAGTGCTTCTTTGACGAAGCCGCGGCTCAGACTGATCAATGCGGAGATGGCGACGATTGCAACGATCGCCCAGTCAACCCAGGTAAATGGCACAGTGCAGCCTACAGACGGATAAGGCGGCGCATTTTAGCAGAGCCCATGCTTATCGGTAAGCTGCGATTGTCAGTGCATTTCAAATCGGGTCGATAGATTTAGCCGCGTTCTGGTTGAAAGCGCACCACAAATCCCTTGAGGTTCTGCTGACGGTTCAACAAGTCACGCAGGCGATCGGCCTCGGCGCGCTCGATCAGCGGTCCGACAAACACCCGGTTCTTGCCGTCGGCAGAACGGATATAAGCATTGTAACCCTGGCTGCGCAGGGTTTTCTGCAGCTTTTCCGCACTTTCACGGTTGGACAGGCTGGCCAGCTGCACCGACCAGCTGACCGACAACCCATTGGCGTCGACGCGACTTTGCGTGGTGTCCGGCTTGCCCGGAGCCGCCGTAATGGGCTGGGCAGGAGCCGTCGCGGGCTTGGCAGCCAGCGCCGGGATCGGTGCCGGACCAGGCGGTGTGACCGGCTTGGCAGCTGGTGCCGGTGCCGGTACAGCGGACACAGCCGGTGCGACCGGTGCGACCGGTGCAGCCGGCGCTGCAGGCACGTCCTGAGCGATATCGTCGTCGCTCGGTACCGGTTCCTGTGGCAAGGCTTGGGGTTCTGGCACCACTACCGGCTCAACCTGCACTTGCGGCATCGCTGGCGCTTGCGGCGCAGCCGGGGCCTCGACCGTTACCTGGCGCTGCTCATCCTGACGGGAGAACAGCATCGGCAGGAAAATCACGGCCAATGCCACCAGGACCAGGGCGCCAACCATGCGCTGTTTGTAGGCTTTATCCAGCAATGCCATTTGCCGCTTCCTCCGTGGAGCGCCGGGCCAGCCAATCCAGGGCCTCGGCGACACAATAAAATGATCCGAACAACAGAATTTCGTCGTCGCTCGTCGCCAGCGCACACTGCCCTTCCAGGGCGGCGGCCACGCTGTCATATGACGTTACCGAAGCACCGCGCTTGTGCAGCGCCCCGTGCAACTCGACTACCGGCCGTGCCCGTGGCGAATCCAGCGGTGCGACGGCCCAGTGCTCGACACTAGCACTCAACTCGTCAATTACACCATCTAGATCCTTGTCCGCCAGCAAACCGAACACCGCCAGGCGCTTGCCGACAGGTGGACGACTGGCCAGACGCCGGGCCAGATATTCAGCCGCATGTGGGTTATGCCCCACATCCAGCAGCAGATTCAGACGCTTGCCCTGCCAGTCGAATTGCCGGCGATCGAGACGACCGACCACGCGAGTGGCTTGCAGCGCTTCGATGATTTGCGCATCCAACCAGGGCAATCCGAGCAGCAGATAGGCCTGCAACGCCAGCGCGGCGTTTTCCATCGGCAGATCAAGCAAGGGCAAATCGTGCAACTCGACCACGCGGCCCTGAGCGTCAAGGCCGCGCCATTGCCAGTTATGGTCGGTGATCCCGAGATCGAAATCGCGCCCACGCAGGAAAAACGGGCAGTTGAGCTCGCGCGCCTTATCCAGCAGGGGTTGCGGAGGATTCAGGTCGCCACAGAGCGCAGGCGCGCCCTGACGGAAGATGCCGGCCTTCTCGAAGGCCACGGACTCACGGGTATCACCCAGATAATCCGCATGGTCGACGCCAATGCTGGTGACCAGCGCCATGTCGGCGTCTACCACGTTGACTGTGTCCAGACGACCGCCCAGACCGACTTCCAGCACCACGGCATCGAGCCCGGACTGTTGAAACAGCCAGAAGGCCGCCAGGGTGCCCATCTCGAAATAAGTCAGGGACGTATCGCCACGCCCCGCCTCCACCGCAGCGAAGGCCTGGCACAGCTCGGCGTCAGTGGCCTCGACGCCGTTGACCTGCACCCGCTCGTTGTAACGCAGCAGGTGCGGGGAATTGTAGACACCGACATTCAGGCCCTGGGCTCGCAGCAAAGACGCTACGAAGGCACAGGTCGAACCCTTGCCGTTGGTGCCGGTGACCGTGATCACCCGAGGCGCCGGCTTGCCCAGTCCCATGCGGGACGCTACCTGTTGCGAGCGCTCAAGGCCCATGTCGATGGCCGAAGGGTGCAACTGCTCAAGGTAGGCGAGCCACTCGCCAAGGGTACGTTCGGTCATATGTTGGCAGGCACCGGTGGAACGACGATCGGTTCAATTGGCGCGGCAACGAACTTCGGCGTCGGCAGACCCATCATTTGCGCCAGCAGGTTACCCAGGCGCGGACGCAGTTCCTGACGGTGAATGATCATGTCGATCGCACCGTGTTCCAGCAGGAATTCACTGCGCTGGAAGCCTTCCGGCAGTTTTTCGCGCACGGTCTGTTCGATGACGCGCGGACCGGCAAAGCCGATCAGGGCTTTCGGCTCGCCGACGATCACGTCGCCCAGCATCGCCAGACTGGCGGAAACACCGCCGTAGACCGGATCGGTCAGCACGGAGATGAACGGAATGCCTTCCTCACGCAGACGCGCCAGTACCGCTGATGTCTTGGCCATTTGCATCAGGGAGATCAGCGCTTCCTGCATCCGCGCACCACCGGAGGCGGAGAAGCAGATCATTGGGCAGCGTTTTTCCAAGGCATAGTTGGCGGCGCGTACGAAGCGCTCGCCGACGATGGCGCCCATCGAACCGCCCATGAAGTTGAATTCGAACGCCGAAACCACTACTGGCATGCCCAACAGCGTGCCGCTCATGGAAATCAGGGCGTCTTTTTCGCCGGTCTGCTTTTGCGCTGCGGTCAGGCGATCCTTGTACTTCTTGCCGTCACGGAACTTGAGACGGTCGACCGGCTCCAGGTCCGCACCCAGCTCGGCACGACCTTCGGCGTCAAGGAAAATGTCGATACGGGCGCGCGCGCCGATACGCATGTGGTGATTGCACTTGGGGCAAACGTCCAGGGTCTTTTCCAGCTCCGGACGATACAACACAGCCTCGCAAGACGGGCATTTGTGCCAAAGACCTTCAGGCACCGAGCTCTTCTTGACCTCGGAACGCATGATCGAAGGGATCAGTTTGTCTACCAACCAGTTGCTCATGCTTTCTTTCTCCAGTACCGGCGGCCCGAACGCTCTGGTTCGCAGCCCCGCGTATGCCCTTGAGCTAAATTCATGTGTGCGGCGATGTTTGATGGATGGCCGGGTCAGTGAAGCGTGACCTGCGTACGACCCATCAATCCTCAGCCGTTTTTGTACAGTGCAGTGGACGGCGGCAGTGTGCCAGCCGTCACATCATCCGCGTGCCGCTTTGATGAACGCCTTGATCTTTGCGTGATCCTTGATGCCCTTGCTCGCCTCTACCCCGCCACTGACATCCACGGCATAAGGCCGAACCCGCGCCACCGCTTCGGCGACGTTATCCGGGGTCAGGCCGCCCGCCAGGATGATCGGCTTGCTCAAGCCCTGCGGTATCAATGACCAGTCGAACGCTTCGCCGGTTCCACCGGGAATGCCTTCGACATAGGCGTCGAGCAAGATACCGCTGGCACCTGGATACGCAGCACAGGCTGCTGCGATGTCATCACCGGCCTTGACCCGCAATGCCTTGATGTACGGACGATGCCAGCCTTCGCAGTCTTCAGCGCTTTCATCACCATGGAACTGCAAAAGGTCCAGCGGCACGGCGTCGAGGATTTCCCCCAACTCGCAACGGCTGGCATTGACGAACAAACCCACGGTGGTGACGAACGGCGGCAACGCCTTGATGATTGCGCGCGCCTGCTGGAACGTCACCGCCCGCGGGCTCTTGGCATAAAACACGAATCCGATGGCATCGGCCCCGGCTTCGACCGCTGCCAACGCATCTTCTATGCGGGTAATCCCGCAAATCTTGCTGCGAACGGCTGACATGTCGAGAAAACCCCACGGCAAATCCGAGAAAGTCCCGGATGGTAACAAAAGCGTTCGAGGGCGTCAGCCGTCAAGTTCGGAGAAACCGGTAAGGAAGTGCGGCCCGATGTATCGCTCGGGCAATTCGAACTCGTCACGGTACTCGACCTGCACCAGATACAACCCGAACGGATGCGCCGTCACCCCACCGGTACGGCGGATCCGGCTCTCCAGCACTTCCTTCATCCACTCCACCGGACGCTCGCCAGCGCCGATGGTCATGAGTACACCGGCAATGTTGCGCACCATGTGGTGCAGGAAGGCATTGGCGCGGATATCCAGCACGATCATCTTGCCGTGGCGCGTGACGCGCAGGTGATGCAATTGCTTGATCGGCGACTTGGCCTGGCACTGACCGGCGCGAAAGGCGCTGAAGTCATGGGTTCCCACCAGGTATTGAGCCGCCTCGGCCATACGCTCGACGTCCAGCGGACGGTGGTTCCAGGTGATTTCTTCGTTGAGGTGCGCAGGACGGATCTGATCGTTGTAGATCACATAGCGGTAGCGCCGGGCGATGGCCTTGAACCGCGCATGAAAATGCGCCGGCATGACCTTGGCCCAGCTGACACTGACGTCGTGCGGCAAGTTGATGTTGGCGCCCATGACCCAGGCTTTCATCGACCGTTCGACCTGGGTATCGAAATGCACCACCTGACCACAGGCATGCACGCCAGCATCCGTGCGCCCGGCGCAAAGCAGCGACACGGGAGAGTCGGCGACTTTGGACAGGGCGTTTTCGAGGGTTTCCTGCACGGTGAGTACACCGGAGGCCTGACGCTGCCAGCCGCGATAACGCGAGCCCTTGTATTCAACGCCCAACGCGATCCGGAAAAAGCCGTCGGCCGCCATTTCGGCGGCCGGGTTATCTATGTTTGCCAAGGGGAACAGCCTGCTGATGTACGCAATGGCGGGCATTATAAGGCTGTCGGATGGGGATGCCAGTACAACAGTGGTTAGAGTGATTGAATGTAAGGGCCTCATCGCGGGCAAGCCCGCTCCCACAGTTATTCGCGCTGTTCACAAACCCTGTGGAAGCGGGCTTGCCCGCGATGAGGCCTTCACAAACACTGCCTCACCAACGACAGAAACAAAAACGGCAGCCCACCGGGCTGCCGCTTTGCTTATAACGAGTCGAACACTCAAGCCAGGCGCGCAAGCATCTCCTTGGCTTCGCTCTTCTGGCCATCGTCGCCTTCGGTCACCACCTCATTGAGGATGTCCCGGGCGCCGTCGTTGTCACCCATGTCGATGTAGGCCTGAGCCAGATCGAGCTTGGTGGCGACTTCGTCGGTGCCGGACAGGAAATCGAACTCCGGCTCGTCGTCCACGGTCGCCAGGGCGTCGTCCACAGTGAAGGTTGGCTCGCTGAGGCTCTGGGACAAGCGATCCAGCTCAGCATTGACGTCATCCAGCTCGGCGGCGAATGCATCCTTCGCTTCTGGAATATCCATCTCGTCAGCCAGGGACAGATCGAAATCGGCCGGCAGCTCCAGATCGTCCAGCGCTACTTGCGGAGCTGTCGGCGCCTCGGCGACAGGCAGGTCCTTGACGTCGTCGTCCAGGCTCAGCAGGAATTCGTCTTCGGCCAGGGTTGCCGGCGAAGGCTCGCCACCGAGATCCATGTCCAGATCGAAGGCCGACAGGTCGTCGAGGTTTTCCTTGATTTCAGCCTGCTGCAGCACCGACTCGAAACTCAGGTCGTCGTCCAGCGGGAAGTCTTCCAGCTCGTCCAGGGTTGCAGCAACCTCAGGTTCAGGTTCAGGCTGCGGCGCTGGTACAACGGCGACTGGCGTAATGTTGTCCAGATCATCCAAGCTCAGATCGAAAGCACTGTCGAAATCGTCATCGGTCTGGATTGAGGCCAGGGCTTGCGGCTCGGGCTCCGGTTGCGCTGCCGGCGCAACGGCTGCCGGCGTAATGCTGTCCAGATCATCCAGGCTCAGATCGAAAGCACTGTCGAAATCGTCATCGGTCTGGATTGAAGCCGGGGCTTGCGGCTCGGGCTCCGGTTGCGCTGCCGGCGCAACGGCTGCCGGCGTAATGCTGTCCAGATCATCCAGGCTCAGATCGAAAGCACTGTCGAAATCGTCATCGCTTGGCACCTCCGCGGGAGCTTGCGGCTCGTCCAGCAGCAGGTCCTTGACGTATTGCGCGTCCAGTTCGGCAACCGCGGCGGCGGAAGCAATTCCACCGGCGGCGACCAGCGCCATGGCCGGGAAACGGCTTTTCAGTTTTTCGACCTGGGCGAAATTGTCGCCATTGGCCACCAGTTGACGCTCCTGAACCACGAATGCGTCGCGGTCGCCCTGCAAGCCGTAGACCTCCATCAGCTTCAGGCGCAAATCACTGCGCTGCGGCGCTTGCTTGACGCCCTCTTCCAGCAACGCGGCAGCCTGATTCAGACGTCCGGCGGCGATATGCGACTGAGCCTGGCCCAACACATCGTCGGAACGCTCGGCGGCCGGCGCCACCAGCGGTGCGGCGATCGGCGGCGTCACCACGACCGGAGCAATCACCGGCGCCGGAGCTGGCGCAGGCGCAGGCGCAGGCGCAGGCGCAGGCGGCGGCACGGTAGCGCGCTTCACGCTCGGCGGTGGAACTTCCAGACCTTCGAAGCTGCTTTCCGGCAGATCGAGATCGGCGGAAAACGGCTGCTCTTCGGCCAAGGCGCGGGCCATGCGCAGATGTTTCTCGGCTTCCTGCTGGGCTTTGCGGCGACGGGCCAGCAACAGCAGCAACAGCAACACCACCACTGCCCCGCCACCGGCCAGACCCAACAGCCATGGATTGGTCAGCAATTCGTTGAATTTCTGCGCGTCGGAGGCTGGCGATGTAGCCTCGGCGGGCTGCTCGGCCGGAGTCGATGCTGCAGGCACAGGTTCAGCAGGCGCTGCCCCAGTGCTGGCCGCCAGCTCAGCGGTGATCGCCGGAGCGGTCGCGGCAGGAGCTGCGTCCGGCGCACCCGCGGCACCTTCGGCCTGCAGCTTGGCCAGTTGATTGTTCTTCAGTTCGATCAGGCGTTGAAGCTTGTCCATCTGACTTTGCAGATCAGAGATACGGCTTTTCAGCTCCTCGTTGTCACGACGGGTCGTATCGAGGCTTTCCTGGGTGACCGCCAGTTTGTTGCTCAAGACCTTGGCATCGCCGGCGGCACCTTTGCCGCGGGCTTTTCCGGACTCAGCAGAAACCAGGCTCAGATTATCCCGCCCGACTTGCGTCGACACCGCTTCACCGCGGCCGCGATTAGTGGCATCGAGTTGTTGCTGTCCGGTCCCCGGCTTCGCCACATAACGACGCCCCTGACGCCAGGCAGTGTTCTGCGCAGCCACTTCAGCGATGGCCTTGGACTGCGGCAGGCTGGTGCTTTGCGCCTGATCCGGCAGACGCAGCACCTGCCCGATTTTCAGGCGGTTGATGTTGCCGTCGATAAAGGCATCCGGGTTCAGCGCCTGAATGGCCAGCATGGTTTGTTGAATCGACCCGCCGTTACGGGCCTTCGCAGCGATTTCCCACAGGGTATCGCGCGCCGAAGTGGTGTATTGGGATGGCTGGGTCGCACCGGTGACCGGCGTTGTGCCTTGAGTCGGTGCAGGCTGCGCAGCTGCCTCAGCGGTTTGCGGCGAAAATTTGGACGGATCGAGCAGCACGCTGTAATCGCGCAGCAGACGACCGTTGGGCCACATCACCTGAACCAGGAATTTCACCATCGGTTCGGAAAGAGGCTGGCTGGAGGTCACACGCAGGATGCTTTTGCCGCTGGCGTTCAACACCGGGGTGAAGGTCAGGTCGTTGAGAAACGCCTGGCGATCGACACCGGCCTTGGCGAAATCTTCAGGTGACGCCAGGCTCGGCACCACTTCGGCAGCGGTAAGCTCCTTGACGTCGAGCAACTCGATTTCCGCCACCAGCGGCTGGTTCAGCGCCGACTTCAGGGTCAATTCCCCGAGTCCGAGGGCATGCGCCATACCGGAGGACAGCGCCGAGGCGGCCGCTATTGCTAACACCAGTTTGCGAACTTGAACCATAGCTCATCCTTAGTTTGAACATTCCTCGGCCAGCGAGAAGGTATTGATTGCCGCTGCCGTAAGGCATGGCGCGGCGGCGAAGGGTCGTCGCGCGCGATCGTTTCGTGCATGCCCTGGAAAGCCCCTCAGGGTGACTCGCCTTCAGCATTCCGGCCAAGCATGGCGCTCGCCCGAAACCATTCGAAAATTTGTCGCCAAGTATCTTTTACAGCAGGTCTTTTATCAACAATTCAGCCAGCTGCACAGCATTAAGCGCGGCGCCTTTGCGTACGTTATCTGACGTCAGCCACACATTTAGTTCCGACAGGTCGTCGATACCGTGGCGAACCCGACCAACGTAGACCACATCCTGCCCTACCGCGTCGCCGACCGGTGTCGGGTAATCGCCGGCTTCGACCAGCTCGATACCGGGGGCGTCTTCCAGCGCGGCGTTGACTTTGGCCAGGTCGATCTCGCTCGCCGACTGCAAGGTCACGCTAAAGCTATCGCCAAAAAACACCGGGGCTTGAATGCAAGTGACAGAAATCTTTAATGCGGGCAGCGCCATGACCTGGCGCAGCTCGCGCACCAAGCGTTTTTCCAGCAGCGTATGGCCTTGCTCATCCGGCTTGCCGACCTGAGCCAACAGGTTGAAAGCCATCTGCCGGTCGAAAAATGTCGGTTCCAGAGGACGCACATTGAGCAGTTCGGCAGTCTGTCGAGCCAGCTCGGTGACGGCTTCGCGCCCCTGGGCAGACACGGCAAGGCTCGCCGTCAGGCTGACGCGCTGCAAATCGAGCAAGCCCAGCAGCGGTGCGAGTACCACCGCCAGGGTGGTGGCCGAGGGACTCGGGCTGCTGATCTGGAAAGGCTTTTTCAGGTTGGCCAACACGTGTGCATTGGCTTCCGGTACCACTTGCGGCGCCTGATCGGCGGGCAATGCGCCAGACAGGTCGATCACCGAGCAACCCGCGGCCGTGGCACGCGAAGCGAAACTCAGGGTTACCGCCGGACCAGCGGCGAAGAACACCAGTTGGACTTTGCTGAAGTCGAATTCATCGACCTCCCGCACCCGCACGTTCTTGCCGCGAAACGGCACTGAACTGCCGGCGGATTCGCTGCTGGCCAGCAGGTGCAGGTTGCCGACCGGGAAGTCGCGTTCTTCAAGAATCTGCACGAGCGTTTCGCCGACAGTACCGGTGGCGCCGATCACGGCAATATCAAAGGACTGGCTCATGGTTTTACCTCTGGCGAAACGGGGGGAGCGGCACTTTACCGGGTGGTGGGCATGCAGGCAATTCGACAGGATCTGCGGCGCCTGGTCCGGCCCCTTTCGCGGGCAAGCCTCGCTCCTACAAAATACCGCACAACCCGTAGGAGCGAGGCTTGCCCGCGAAGAGGACCTGAAGGGCGAATCCAACCCCATAAAAAAACCCGCACCTCTTCCAAGGCGCGGGTTCTTTCATTGCTTCAGTCGATCAACGCTCAAGCAGGATCCGCAGCATGCGACGCAGCGGTTCGGCCGCGCCCCACAGCAGCTGGTCGCCAACGGTGAACGCGCCGACGAATTGCGAACCCATGTTCAGCTTGCGCAGACGGCCGACCGGTACGTTCAGGGTGCCGGTGACTTTCGTCGGGCTCAGCTCCTGCATGCTGATATCGCGGTTGTTCGGCACCAGCTTGACCCATGGGTTGTGCTGGCTGATCAGCCCTTCGATGTCGGCGATCGGTACGTCTTTGTTCAGCTTGATGGTCAAGGCCTGGCTGTGGCAGCGCATGGCGCCGATGCGCACGCAAATGCCATCCACCGGGATCGGGCTCTTGAAGCGACCGAGGATCTTGTTGGTCTCGGCCTGGGCCTTCCACTCTTCGCGGCTCTGGCCGTTCGGCAGTTCCTTGTCGATCCACGGGATCAGGCTGCCGGCCAGCGGTACACCGAAGTTTTCGGTCGGGTATGCGTCGCTGCGCATGGCTTCGGCGACACGACGGTCGATGTCGAGGATCGCGCTGGCCGGGTCGGCCAGTTGATCGGCGACAGCAGCGTGGGTCGCGCCCATTTGCTTGATCAGCTCACGCATGTTCTGCGCGCCGGCACCGGAGGCCGCCTGATAGGTCATGGCGCTCATCCACTCCACCAGACCGGCTTCGAACAGGCCGCCCAGGCCCATCAGCATCAGGCTGACGGTGCAGTTGCCGCCGATGTAGTTCTTGGTGCCCGCGTCCAGCTGCTGGTCGATGACCTTGCGGTTGACCGGGTCCAGCACGATGACCGCGTCATCCTGCATGCGCAGGCTGGAAGCGGCGTCGATCCAGTAACCCTGCCAGCCGGATTCGCGCAGCTTGGGGAAGACTTCGCTGGTGTAGTCGCCACCCTGGCAGGTCAGAATCACGTCAAGGGTTTTCAGCTCTTCAATGCTGTAAGCGTCCTTGAGCGGAGCAATGTCCTTGCCCACGGACGGGCCTTGGCCACCGACATTGGAAGTGGTGAAAAACACCGGCTCGATAAGATCGAAATCCTGCTCTTCCAGCATCCGCTGCATGAGCACGGAACCGACCATACCGCGCCAACCGATCAGACCTACACGTTTCATCGCAACTACACCTTCTTGAAATGTGGGCCGCTGCTTTCGGGGGTGAAATGGGCAGCGGGCCCGAGAGATTACAGATTCCGCAGCGCGGCGACTACTGCGTCACCCATTTGCTGCGTACCGACTTTAGTGCATCCGGTCGACCAGATGTCACCCGTGCGCAAGCCCTGATCCAGCACCAGGCTGACGGCTTTCTCGATGGCATCGGCCGCGGCCTGCTGATTGAAGCTGTAACGCAGCATCATGGAGACCGACAGAATAGTCGCCAACGGGTTGGCGATGCCTTGGCCGGCGATGTCCGGTGCCGAACCGTGGCAAGGCTCGTACATGCCCTTGTTGTTGGTGTCCAGGGACGCCGACGGCAACATGCCGATGGAACCGGTGAGCATCGACGCCTGGTCGGACAGGATGTCGCCGAACATGTTGTCGGTGACGATCACGTCGAACTGCTTCGGTGCACGCACCAGCTGCATGGCCGCGTTATCGACGTACATGTGGCTCAGTTCGACTTCAGGGTAATCCTTGGCGACTTGCTCGACCACTTCACGCCACAACTGGCTGGATGCCAGTACGTTGGCCTTGTCCACCGAACACAGCTTCTTGTTGCGCACCATGGCCATGTCGAAACCGACACGGGCGATGCGACGGATTTCGCTTTCGCTGTACGGCAGGGTGTCATAGGACTGACGTTCGCCATTTTCCAGGGTACGGGTGCCGCGTGGCGCGCCGAAGTAGATGCCACCGGTCAGTTCGCGAACGATCAGGATGTCCAGGCCGGACACGATGTCCGCTTTCAGGCTGGAAGCTTCTGCCAGTTGCGGGTACAGGATCGCCGGACGCAGGTTGCCGAACAGGCCCAGTTGCGCACGGATTTTCAGCAGACCCCGCTCAGGGCGGATGTCACGCTCGATAGTGTCCCATTTCGGACCGCCCACGGCGCCCAGCAGCACCGCATCGGCCGCACGGGCACGCTCGAGGGTTTCGTCGGCCAGCGGCACGCCGTGCTTGTCGATGGCCGCGCCACCGATCACGTCGTGGCTCAGCTCGAAGCCCAGGGCGAACTTGTCGTTGGCCAGCTCCAGGACCTTGACCGCTTCGGCCATGATTTCCGGGCCAATACCGTCACCTGGGAGAATCAGAATCTGCTTGCTCATGCTTTCCTCATGTCATCAGTCGGTGCGCCCTTGGGCGCGCCCGGAAAAATTCTTATCGTTCGGCCATCAGGACCAGCACATCGGTACTGAACGAACCATCGGCCTCAATCTCAAAATATTCGCGTACTTCGTTGCCCATCGACTGCTGCAATTCGCGGATCGCCGCGCGCATCACCTGCGGCGTACGCATGCGTTCGACCCAGGAGTTGTATTCCAGGCGCAGCCGCTGACGCGTGGTGCTGCGGGTGTGCAACCCTGCCTCACTGACCTGGCGCAACCACTCACCGGCGGAATAATCGCGCACATGGCTGGTGTCACGCAGCACTTCGACGCTTTGCAGGTAAGTGTCGAACAACGGGCTGCCCGGTGACAACACATCGATGAACGCCGCTACGCCACCCGGTTTCAGCACCCGGCGAACTTCCCGCAGGGCCAGGCCGAGATCGCTCCAATGGTGTGCCGAATACCGGCTGAAGACGAAATCAAACTCGCCATCGGCGAATGGCAGGCGCTCGGCGGCGCCAAGGACCGTGGACACGTTGCTCAGCTCACGATCGACCGCGGCAGCGGCAACCACGTCGAGCATCTGCTGCGACAGGTCGTAGGCCACTACTTCTTTCACCAGCGCGGCCACGTGAAAACTGACATGACCGGCGCCGCAGCCCAGGTCCAGCACACGGGCATCGCCCTGCCCCGCCAATTCGGCCTGTAGCAGTGCGAATTCGGTGCCTTGAGCGTGGACGGCGCTGCTCAGGTAGGCCGCGGCCTGTTCACCGAATTGCTTCTGGACTACCTGACTGTGCTGGGCGGTGCTGGTCATGGGGACTTCCTTTTTCAGGGTTTAGTCTTGCGGTGTTTGTTCGGGCCCTGATTACATAAATCTCACGCGTCGCGAAACAACCACGGCTGGCTCGCCCGATGCTTGGCTTCGAACGCCGCAATCGCATCGCCGTCCTGCAAGGTCAGGCCGATGTCGTCCAGGCCATTGAGCAGGCAATGCTTGCGGAATGCATCGATTTCGAAGTTCAGCACCTTGCCGTCCGGACGGGTCACGGTCTGGGCTTGCAGATCGATCTGCAACTGGTAGCCCGGATTGGCCTCGACCTGCTTGAACAGCTCATCGACTTCAGCGTCGCTCAAGATGATCGGCAGCAAGCCGTTCTTGAAGCTGTTGTTGAAGAAGATGTCGGCATAGCTCGGCGCGATGATGCTGCGGAAACCGTATTCTTCCAGCGCCCATGGCGCGTGCTCGCGGCTGGAGCCGCAACCGAAGTTCTCACGGGCCAGCAACACGCTGGCGCCCTGATAGCGTTCGGCATTGAGGACGAAATCCTTGTTCAGCGGCCGCTTGGAGTTATCCTGATACGGTTGCCCCACATCCAGGTAGCGCCACTCATCGAACAGGTTCGGGCCGAAACCCGTGCGCTTGATCGACTTCAGAAATTGCTTCGGGATGATCTGGTCAGTGTCGACGTTGGCACGATCCAGAGGCGCGACAAGTCCAGTGTGCTGGGTGAAAGCTTTCATGCTGCGCTCCTTTAGATCAATTCACGGACGTCGACGAAACGACCGTTTACCGCGGCGGCGGCGGCCATGGCCGGGCTGACGAGGTGGGTACGGCCACCGGCGCCCTGACGCCCTTCGAAGTTTCGGTTGGAGGTCGAAGCGCAATGCTCGCCGGACTCCAGGCGGTCCGGGTTCATTGCCAGGCACATCGAGCAACCCGGCTCGCGCCATTCGAAACCGGCTTCGAGGAAAATCTTGTCCAGGCCTTCCGATTCGGCCTGCGCCTTCACCAGGCCCGAGCCCGGCACCACGATGGCTTGCTTGATGGTCGATGCCACTTTGCGGCCCTTGGCAATGACCGCAGCAGCGCGCAAATCTTCGATCCGCGAGTTGGTGCAGGAGCCGATGAACACACGGTCCAGCTGAATGTCGGTGATCGCCTGATTGGCGGTCAACCCCATGTATTTCAAGGCACGCTCGATGGAACCGCGCTTGACCAGGTCCATTTCCTTCGCAGGATCCGGCACGTTCTGATCGACCGCCAACACCATCTCGGGCGAAGTACCCCAGCTGACTTGCGGCTTGATCTGGGTGGCGTCGAGCTCGACGACGGTGTCGAACACCGCATCGGCGTCGGACACCAGGTCTTTCCAGGCTTCGACCGCCAAGTCCCACTCCGTGCCTTTCGGCGCGAACGGACGGCCCTTGACGTAAGCCACGGTTTTTTCGTCCGCAGCCACCAGACCTACGCGCGCGCCGGCCTCGATGGACATGTTGCAGATGGTCATGCGGCCTTCGACGGACAGGTCGCGAATCGCGCTGCCGGCGAATTCGATGGCGTGGCCGTTACCGCCGGCGGTGCCGATCTTGCCGATCACAGCGAGAACGATGTCCTTGGCGGTCACGCCGAACGGCAATTGGCCTTCGACGCGCACCAGCATGTTCTTCATTTTCTTGGCGACCAGGCACTGGGTGGCGAGTACGTGCTCGACCTCGGAAGTGCCGATACCGTGGGCCAGGGCACCGAACGCGCCGTGGGTCGAGGTATGGGAGTCGCCGCAGACCACGGTCATGCCCGGCAAGGTGGCGCCCTGCTCCGGGCCGATGACGTGGACGATGCCCTGACGGACGTCGTTCATCTTGAATTCGACGATGCCGTATTCGTCGCAGTTATCGTCGAGGGTCTGGACCTGCAAACGCGAGACCTGGTCGGCAATGGCTTCGATGCCGCCCTTGCGCTCCGGCGTGGTCGGTACGTTGTGATCCGGGGTCGCGATGTTGGCATCGATGCGCCAAGGCTTGCGCCCGGCCAGACGCAAGCCTTCGAAGGCTTGCGGCGAGGTCACTTCATGGATGATGTGACGGTCGATGTAGATCAGCGCAGAGCCATCGTCGCGCTGCTTGACCAAATGCGAATCCCAGAGCTTGTCGTAGAGCGTTTTGCCGGCCATCAGACGGTTTCCTCATCAGCTTGTTTCTATGCCCTGGGTCTTGAGCGATTCAATAACCCTTTGGCTTGTGAGGCTGATCCTATGGGGTTACATTAAATAACTCAAATTCATATTTTTTATGCTTTGGATAACCAACTGGAATGCACCCATGGACCTGGCCAATCTCAATGCCTTTATCGCCATTGCCGAGACCGGAAGCTTCTCCGGGGCCGGTGAAAGGCTGCATCTGACCCAACCGGCGATCAGCAAACGCATTGCCGGCCTGGAACAGCAATTGAAGGTGCGACTGTTCGATCGGCTGGGCCGTGAAGTGGGCCTGACCGAAGCCGGCCGTGCCCTGCTGCCCCGTGCTTACCAAATCCTGAACGTCCTCGATGATACGCGCCGCGCCCTGACCAACCTCACCGGCGAGGTAACCGGTCGTCTGACCCTGGCCACCAGTCACCACATCGGCCTGCACCGTTTACCGCCCTTATTAAGGGAGTTCACCCGACGCTACCCTGACGTCGCACTGGATATTCAGTTCCTCGATTCGGAAGTGGCCTACGAAGAGATTCTGCATGGCCGCGCCGAACTGGCTGTCATCACCCTGGCGCCGGAACCCCACGCGCTGGTCAAGGCCACGCCTGTGTGGGACGACCCGCTGGACTTCGTGGTCGCCCCGGAGCATTCGCTGCTGCACAACGGCAAAGTCAGCCTGGCGGACATCGCCCGCCATCCGGCGGTATTCCCTGGCGGCAACACCTTTACCCACCATATCGTCCAGCGCCTGTTCGAAGCCCAGGGCCTGACGCCGAACATCGCCATGAGCACCAATTACCTGGAAACCATCAAGATGATGGTGTCGATCGGCCTGGCCTGGAGCGTCCTGCCGCGCACCATGCTTGATGATCAAGTTGCACGAATACCTTTACCGGGCATACAACTGTCTCGCCAGCTAGGCTATATCCTGCACACAGAACGGACGCTATCGAATGCAGCACGGGCCTTCATGGCCTTGCTGGAGGCTCAAATCGATTTGCCAGGGACTCAAGGCTAACTTGTGCTACGCCTATAGAGCCGCGAATTCCTGTGCCTAATGCCCACTTCAGCCTAAGGCTTGCCAATGCCGAAATCTGTTGACCGTATTCCGCCGATGCCGCGTATTCAGGCACTTGACCCCAAACGCTCCGAGCAGAGCTGGGAAAGTGCCCCCCAATTGCTGGCCGCCCTGAACGGTGCGCGTCTGGGTGCGTGGTATTGGGATATCGAGCGCGGCCAGATCAGTTGGTCGCGGGGTACACAGGCATTGTTCGGCTTCGATCCACGGCAACCTTTGCCGGCCGATCTGGAATACCTCGATTTGCTGCCCCCCGAAGACCGGGCGAAAGCCGTTCGCGCCTTCCATGCGGTGATCGCCGGAGCACCACTGGAACAAGCGATGCACCATCGCATTCGCTGGCCTGACGGCAGCCTGCATTGGCTGGAGATCAACGGCAGCCTGTTGCCGGACAAGCACGGTCGCCCTCGGATGATCGGCGTGATCCGCGAAATCACTCACCAGCGCCAGCGCGAACAGGCATTGAGCAGTTCGGAAAAACGCTTCGCCACGTTGTTTCACCTGTGCCCGAACATGGTGCTGCTGACCCGCCAGGAAGACGGCCTGATCACCGAAGCCAACCAATATTTCGAAAGCCTGTTCGGCTGGCCAGTGCAGGACGCCATCGGCCGTACCACCCTGGAGCTGGGCCTGTGGGTGCACCCCGAGCAACGGTCGGAACTGGTCAAGGCCACCAAGGCCAAGGGCGAACTGACCAGCATGGAGGTGCAGTTTCGCGCCAGCAACGGCCAGATCCACGACGGCATCCTCAGCGCACAAAAGGTCGAACTCGAGGGTCAGCCCTATCTGCTGAGTACCTTCCTCGACACCACCGAGCGCAAAGCTGCCGAGCACGCGCTCAAAGACAGCCAGGAACGCCTCGACCTGGCCCTGGATTCGGCGCAACTGGGCACCTGGGACTGGCACATTCCCAGCGGCATGCTCTATGGCTCGGCCCGCGCCGCGCAGTTGCACGGCATGGAGCCCAAACCCTTCCATGAGTCTTTCGAAGAGTTTTTCGAAGGCGTGCCCGGCGAAGAACGCAGCTCCATGCGCGACGCCTACCGCAGCTTGCGCGAAGGCCCGGCCGGCAACTATCAACTGACCTATCGCGTGCAACTGCCGGATGGCAGCTCGCGCTACCTGGAAAGCCGCGCCCGGCTCTACCGCGATGACAACGGCGTGCCGCTGCGCATGGCCGGCACCTTGCTCGACATCACCGATCAGGTTGAACGCGAACAACGACTGGTGGCTTCCGAGGAAAAGTTCGCCACGCTGTTCCAGGTCAGCCCGGACCCGATCTGCGTGACCCGCCAGGACACCGGGCAGTTCATCGAGATCAACTCCAGTTTCACCCAGACGTTCGGCTGGAGCGCCGCCGACGTGATCGGCCGCAGCGCCGACGAAATCGGCCTGTGGGATGCTTCGGCGAAAAGCCTGCAGCGGATCGAACAGGTTATCCGCGAACAAGCGCTGAACAATGTGGCGATCATCGTCCAGCACAAGGACGGGCAATCCCTGACCTGCGTGATTTCCAGCCGCCAGATCAGCGTCGGTGACCAGCCGTGCATCGTCACCACCCTGCGCGACATTACCCAGCAACAACGCTCGGAAGCGGCACTCAAGGCCAGTGAAGAGAAGTTCGCCAAGGCGTTCCACTCCAGCCCCGATGCCATCACCATCACCGAACGCGACACCGGGCGCTATCTGGAGGTCAACGACGGCTTCTGCCGCCTGACCGGCTACCGCGCCGACGAAGTGATCGGCCGCACGGTCTATCAGGTCGGCATCTGGGCCGAAGAGAAGCAGCGTTCGGCGTTGCTGGCCGAACTGCAGATCAAGGGCCGGGTCCATCACCAGGAAATGCTCGGGCGCAACAAGCGCGGCGAGTTGCTGACCGTCGAGGTCTCGGTGGAACCGATCACCCTCAATGAAACCGCGTGCCTGTTGCTGACCGCGCGGGACGTCAGCCTGCTGAAAAACGCCGAGGCACAGATCCGCCACCTCGCCTACCACGACCCGCTGACCAACCTGCCCAACCGCGCGCTGCTGATGGATCGCCTGAGCCAGCAGATTGCCCTGCTCAAGCGCCACAATCTGCGCGGCGCGCTGATGTTCCTCGACCTCGACCACTTCAAGCACATCAACGACTCGCTCGGCCATCCGGTAGGCGATACGGTGCTGAAAATCATCACCGCGCGCCTGGAAGCCAGCGTGCGTATGGAGGACACCGTCGCGCGTCTGGGCGGTGACGAATTCGTGGTGCTGCTCAGCGGCCTCGAAGGTTCGCGCTACGAGGTCAGCGACCAGGTGCGGGGACTGGCCGACACCTTGCGCGAATTGTTGTCCGAGCCAATGTTCCTCGACGGCCAGCGCCTGCAGGTGACACCGAGTATCGGCATTGCACTGATTCCCGATCACGGTTCGACGCCGACCGACCTGCTCAAACGCGCCGATATCGCCCTATATCGCGCCAAGGATTCGGGGCGCAATACCGCGCAGATGTATCACAACACCATGCAGAAGGCCGCGAGCGAGCGCCTGCGCATGGAGACGGATCTACGCCTGGCGCTGTCCCGGGGTGAGTTTCACGTGCATTACCAACCCCAACTCGATGCCCGGAACAATCGCATCGTCGGTGCCGAAGCGCTGGTGCGCTGGACCCATCCGGAACTCGGCGCGCAATCGCCCGCCGAGTTCATCAAGGTACTGGAGGACAGCGGCCTGATCCTGGAGGTCGGTACCTGGATCATCGACGAGGCCTGCCAGGCCTTCAGGCAACTGATCGCCAACGGACTGGTGGACCCGCAGGATTTCAGCCTGTGCGTGAACATCAGCCCACGGCAATTCCGCCAGAATGACTTCGTCGAGCGCATCGAAGAGAGCCTCGCCCACTACGGCCTGCCCTGCTCTCTGCTGAAACTGGAAATCACCGAAGGCATCGTCATCCAGAATCTGGAAGACACCATCAGCAAAATGCTGCGCCTGAAAAAACTCGGCGTGAGCTTTGCCATGGACGATTTCGGCACCGGCTACTCCTCATTGACCTACCTCAAGCGCCTGCCGGTCGACACCCTGAAAATCGACCAGTCGTTCATTCGCGACGCCACCACCGACCCCAACGACGCCGAGATCATCCGCGCTATCGTCGCCATGGCCCGCAGCCTGGAACTGAAAGTGATTGCCGAAGGCGTGGAGACACAAGACCAACTCGATTTCCTGCAAGGGCTGGGTTGTCACTTTTATCAGGGGTATCTGCACAGCTTGCCGTTGCCAGTGGAAGAGTTCCAAAAACTGCTGAGGTAACAGAGTCCTCCTGCGGTAGCTCCTACAAATGCCTCCTTCAGCCGTCATACCTGTGTATGAATCGCTTAAACCCACACATGACCCCACTGACCCTGAGTCCGAGTGACGTCGTACCGTGTGCGCCTTACATTGAATCCACGCATTCGGTCGGCAGACAAACGTCCCGCCCCGCCGATGAATGATCGCGGCAGCCGATCATTCTCCCGTGCAATACCCCGGCCACTCTTCCCGATCACAGGGCCGGGTTTTCTGCGCCCGCATACCCGTTATGCGGGCGTTTTTTTTTTGGAACATTGAGGTGATTCCATGGGTGAATACCGCAAATTATGGTGGTCGCTGATTGGCGTCCTCGGCGTAACTTTCTGTCTGCTCGGATGGTTCGGTCGCGAGATTTATCGACAGGCACCGCCCATTCCCGAGCAGGTGCAAAACGTCGAAGGCAAAACCCTGTTCCGTGCCTCCGACATCCTCGATGGCCAGACCGCCTGGCAGAGCATTGGCGGCATGCAGCTGGGCTCGATCTGGGGTCATGGTGCCTATCAGGCGCCGGACTGGACCGCCGACTGGCTGCACCGCGAGCTGCTCGCCTGGCTGGACCTGGCGGCGCAGCAGGCTTACGGCAAGGCTTACCAGGCCATCGATGACGATCAGCAGGCTCTGTTGCGTCATCAACTCAAACGCGAGTACCGCGGCAACCGACTGGTGAACGGCACCCTGGTACTCAGCGAGCGCCGCGCGCAGGCCATTACGCAAACCGCCGCGCATTACCACGCGCTGTTCGGCAACGACGGCTCACTGCACGGCAGCCGCGAAAGCTTTGCCATGAAAGAAAACACCTTGCCAGATGCCGCGCGACGCCAGCAGTTGACGTACTTTTTCTTCTGGACCGCCTGGGCCGCCGCCACCGAACGCGATGGCCAGGACGCGACCTTTACCAACAACTGGCCCCACGAACCCTTGATCGATAACCACCCGACCGCCGAAAACATCGTCTGGTCGATTGTCAGCATCGTCGTGTTGCTGGCGGGTATCGCTTTCCTGGTCTGGGGCTGGGCATTCTTGCGCAACCACGAAGAAGGCGAGCCCAAGGTCCCGGCCAAGGATCCATTGAGCTTGATCAAACTCACACCTTCGCAAAAGGCCCTGGGCAAGTACTTGCTGCTGGTCGGTGCGCTATTCGGCTTCCAGGTATTGATGGGCGGGGTGACGGCGCATTACACCGTCGAGGGCCAGGATTTCTACGGGCTACCGCTGTCGAAGTGGTTCCCCTACTCGTTGACCCGGACTTGGCATTTGCAGAGTGCCATGTTCTGGATCGCCACCGGATTCCTCGCGGCCGGCCTGTTTCTGGCGCCGCTCATCAACGGCGGAAAAGACCCGAAATGGCAGAAGCTCGGCGTCGATGTGCTGTTCTGGGCGCTGGTATTGGTGGTTGTGGGTTCCTATGCCGGCAATTTCCTGGCCATCGCGCAATTGATGCCACAGCACTGGAGCTTCTGGCTGGGGCATCAGGGGTACGAATACGTAGACCTGGGCCGCCTGTGGCAAATCGCCAAGTTCGCCGGAATCGTGTTCTGGCTGGTGCTGATGTTGCGCGCCATGGTCCCTGCCCTGCGCCAGCCCGGTGATAAAAATCTGCTGGCGCTGCTCGCTGCGTCCGTGGTGGCCATCGGTCTGTTCTACGGCGCGGGGCTGTTCTACGGCGAGCGCACCAACCTGTCGGTCATGGAATACTGGCGCTGGTGGGTCGTGCATCTGTGGGTCGAAGGTTTCTTTGAAGTCTTTGCCACCACCGCCCTGGCTTTTATCTTTACCAGCATGGGCCTGGTTTCCAAGCGTCTGGCCACCACCGCCACCCTCGGCTCGGCCTCGCTGTTCATGCTCGGCGGCGTTCCCGGCACGTTTCACCACATTTACTTCGCCGGCACCACCACGCCGGTGATGGCCGTGGGCGCAACCTTCAGCGCCTTGGAAGTGGTCCCCCTGATTTTGCTGGGGCACGAAGCCTGGGAAAACTGGCGCCTGAAAGAACGCGCAACCTGGATGACGCAGATTCGCTGGCCGCTGCAATTCTTCATCGCCACGGCGTTCTGGAACATGCTTGGTGCCGGCGTGTTCGGCTTCCTGATCAACCCGCCGATTGCGCTGTTTTACATCCAGGGCCTGAACACCACGCCCATGCATGCACACGCTGCCTTGTTCGGGGTTTACGGCTCGCTGGCGCTGGGCTTCAGCCTGCTGATCCTGCGTTACCTGCGACCGAACCTGCAGTTCAACGACCGACTGATGAACACCGGGTTCTGGTGGCTCAACGGCGGCCTGATGCTGATGATCGTCACCAGCCTCTTGCCCATCGGTATCCTGCAGTTCCACGCGAGCGCCAGCCAGGGCTTGTGGTACGCCCGCAGCGAAGCGTTCATGCAGCAGGACCTGCTGCAAAACCTGCGCTGGGTCCGCACCTTCGGCGACATCGTGTTTCTGGTCGGCGCCTTTGCCGTGATCTGGCAAATCGCCGGTGGCTTGCTGTTTTCGTCCCGGCATCCGCGTGCTGTGGAAGTGGCCGGGCAGCGTTAAATCGCAGGCACAAAGAAGGGCGCCATTGGCGCCCTTCTTGTTGGCCCTGTTTCAGTGCTGCAGAGCCGGCTTTTGCGCACCGTTATTGATTGGAATGCGCTTGGCTTTAGCCTCTTCCGGAACCACCCGCAACAGATCGATACTCAACAGACCATTGCTCAGGTCGGCGGCCTTGATTTCGATATGGTCCGCCAGGCGGAACGACAGCTTGAAAGCCCGCTGTGCGATGCCCTGATACAGATAAGTGACCTGATCGTCAGCATCACGCTTTCCACCACTGATGGTCAGCACACCTTTTTCCACCTGCAGGTCCAGATCTTCTTCCTGGAAACCGGCGGCCGCTACAACGATGCGATACTGATCGTCACCGTGTTTTTCCACGTTGTAGGGCGGATAAGTACTGCCTGGTTCGTTGCGCAAGGCGGTTTCGAACAGATCATTGAAACGGTCGAAACCAACCGAGGAACGGAACAGTGGCGCCATGGAAAATGTAGTGTTCATGATTCAAATCTCCTGAAAACATATCAGCAAGTTTTTTGTCTCCGCGACCCGAATTCGGCATCGCGTAATCCTTAGATAGGGACCGCTGATTGCTTTTCAAGAGATTTTTTACAGATTTATTTACCCATTCAAGCCGCTTTTGTTATGCCCAAACCTAATAAATGCGAAACCTGTTCCGGCTCGGTTTCACGACGCAGAACGCTGAACAACTCGGCCGCTTCGGGGTAATTGCGCGTCAGCATCGCCAGCCACTGCTTCAATCGTCCCGGCGATTGACGTGGCGTCATCTGTGCCTTGGCTTGCAGCCAGAAGTCCTGGAGCAGCGGCAGCAGTTCGGCCCAGGTCATCTCGACGATCTCCTCGCCGGCACGCGCCGCGGCGATTTGCCGAGCCAGATCCGGACGCGAAACCAGACCGCGGCCCAGCATGATGTCTTCCACGCCGCTGATCTCGCGGCAACGACGCCAGTCTTCGACGCTCCAGATATCGCCGTTGGCAAACACCGGCACCTTGACCACGTCCTGTACCCGCGGAATCCATTCCCAGTGTGCCGGTGGCTTGTAGCCGTCGGTCTTGGTCCGCGCGTGAACCACGATGTGTTCCGCGCCGCCTTCGGCCAGGGCCGTTGCACACACCAGCGAGCCGTCCGGGCTGTCGAAACCCAGGCGCATCTTGGCTGTTACCGGAATGTTCGCCGGAACGGCGCGCCGGACATGCTCGACGATCCGGTTCAGCAGCTCAGGCTCCTTGAGCAGCACCGCGCCACCACGGGATTTGTTCACGGTCTTGGCCGGGCAGCCGAAGTTCAGGTCGATCACTTCCGAACCCAGCTCACAGGCCAGCGCGGCGTTTTCCGCCAGGCAAACCGGGTCTGAACCCAACAATTGCACGCGAAGCGGCACACCGGACGCGGTTCGGGCACCGGTCAGCAGTTCAGGGCCGAATTTGTGGAAATAGGCCGGCGTCAGCAGTTGATCGTTGATCCGGATAAATTCGGTCACGCACCAATCGATACCACCCACACGGGTCAGTACGTCGCGCAGGATGTTGTCGACCAACCCCTCCATGGGCGCCAAAGCAATTTGCATGAAAAACACACTCAACGAAAAACGTGCGGCAGTTTACTGGTTTCAGAGGGAATCTGCAGAACATCGCAGATTCCCCTGTGGGAGCAAGCCCGCTCCCATATTGTTAGATTTTGGCGGTATCCAATACCTGCAACGCCGGACCATAGCCCTCAATGAACTCGACCGGCATGCGCTTGGGCTTGCCCGTGGACAGTTCGATGCAGACGAAGGTGGTTTGCGCGCGCAGCAACGTCGAATTGTCGCTGGGGCGCTTCAATTGGAAATGGCGGGTCATTTTCAGGCGCTGGTCCCAATCGACGATCCAGGTCGCCAATTGCAGTTCGTCGCCTTCATAGGCGGCCGCCAGGTAATCGATCTCATGTCGCACCACTGCCATCGCCCGGTCCAGCCGACGGTATTCGACCAGATCCAGGCCAAGGCGTTGGGAGTGGCGCCAGGCACAGCGTTCGAGCCAGGTCACATACACCGCGTTATTGGCGTGCCCCAGCCCGTCGATGTCCTCGGCGCCCACTTGCAGATCAATGATAAATGGCGTTGCCCGATCCCAGCCCATGCCCCACTCCCGGTCAGATGATTTCGACCGGGGCAGTGTAACGGAAGCTCAGGCCGATTGGCGCGATTGCAGACTGCGACCGGCCAGCAGTGATAACACACCATCAATGACCCGGGGATCAGCAAGGACTCGCTGATGACCACCCTCTTCCAGGCGCAACAGGCGGCTGTCGAACCAGGCTTCGTGGATCAATTGAGATTCCTTGACCGGGACAAAGTCATCGTCTTCGGCGTGGACGATCAGGCCGGGCATGTCGAGTTGATAGTGCGCGACATCCAGCGTGGCAGCACGCATGCCAACGTCTTTTTCGACCTGGCGAATGAATGCCGAGCGGGCTTTCGGTGGCAATCGCACATAACGGGCGAAACCACGCAGCACGCCGAGGATCCGCGCCGGTGCGGCGATGCTGACCAGCGTTTCGGTACGCAAGCCCAGCTGCACGGCAAGCATGGCACTGGCGCCGCCCATGGAGTGACCGATAACCGCTTGCAATGGTGGTAACTCGGCGGCGGCTTCGAGCATGGCACGAGCAAACAACACGACATTCGCCTCGGTGCCTGGGGAGCGACCGTGTGCCGGACCATCGAGGGCAACCACGGTGTAACCGGCATCGACGAGCGCAGTGATGAGACTGGCAAACTGCGTCGGCCGACCCTCCCAGCCGTGCATCAACAGCACCGCCGGCCCCTGCCCCCAACGCAACGCCGAGAGACCGAAACGCAAAGTGATCCGCTCGGATTTCGCCAGTAGCGGCAACTCCCAATCACGCGGTGGAAAATCTCGCGGCGTCATGAACGCCAGTCGCATTTTGCTTGCGACCAGTTTCGGAGCAAACCAACCCAAGGTGCCATTAACGCCACGAACCCACTTCAACGTGCTCATCGCTGTCTCCCAAGGCTTTGCCTTCAGGTCAACGCACCGCAGACTTGGCGGCGCGAAGCAATCGATCGGATAAATCACCAGGACCCAGTGCCCGTGCAAGCGCCAGACCGCCCACCATCAAGGCCATGTCGGCCAAAGCTTTGTCGATATCTTCAGGACTGGCCGCCAACTGCGCGACCATCAACTCCAAATGCTCGTTCAGCGCAATCCGGAACGTCTCAGGCAGACGTCCGAGCTCGCCGATAGAGGCCGGGATCGGGCACGCAGACTCGCTGGAATCACGGTGTTTGCGCGACAGATAGAACGCTGCGACCAAGGCGCGACGCTCTTCACCGGTCAACTCGGCATCCATGTCGGCAATCAAGTCACGACGGCGACCCAGCAATTGCTTGAACGCCTCCAGCATCATCGCGTCCTTGCTTTCGAAGTGCGCATAGAAGCCGCCGACGGTCAGGCCGGCTGCGCCCATCACTTCGCCCACGCTTGGTTCGGCCGGACCACGCTGAATCAGCGCTGCGCTGGCGGCCTTGAGAATGCGTTCGCGGGTTTGAGCTTTTTTATCGTTCATCGTTGCCTCCGAATATTACGACTAGAATATTATTCTCATAATAATTTTCTGCAAGTCGTGGATGTGACCGCTGGTCTGAAGAACAGTTTGAAAGAAATGGGGGATTTGGCTAAACGCCAGACAAACAAAAGGGCCATTCAATAATTGAATGACCCTTATAAAATCCCGCAGAGCGGGTAATCGTGGCGTCCCCTAGGGGACTCGAACCCCTGTTACCGCCGTGAAAGGGCGGTGTCCTAGGCCACTAGACGAAGGGGACACAAACCCTTCTATACAACTGATCAGTGCTGAGAGCTGATCTATTCAAGGCCGGTGTGGCCAGACCTTGAACTGTAAATTGGTGGAGCTAAGCGGGATCGAACCGCTGACCTCCTGCATGCCATGCAGGCGCTCTCCCAGCTGAGCTATAGCCCCGGATTTTTCGCCTCGCGGCGGAGCGACATCTTGCAACATCGCTTCTGTAAAACTGGCGTCCCCTAGGGGACTCGAACCCCTGTTACCGCCGTGAAAGGGCGGTGTCCTAGGCCACTAGACGAAGGGGACGCAAACCCTTCTATACAACTGACCAACGCTGAGTGTTGATCGCTTCAAGGCCGGTGTGGCCAGACCTTGAAGTGTAAATTGGTGGAGCTAGACGGGATCGAACCGTCGACCTCTTGCATGCCATGCAAGCGCTCTCCCAGCTGAGCTATAGCCCCTCATCGTTGATGTCATCGCTGAGGACGGGGCGAATCTTAAGGGCGTATCGAAAGGCTGTCAAACTTATTTTTCAAAAAATTTAAAGTTTTTTGCCGACATAACAATCACTTACCGCCCTCCCCCCGAAAATCCGGGGGAAAGCGCCGAAGAGCAGGATCAAAAGATCGCAGCCTTCGGCAGCTCCTACGGAATCAAACGCAATCAGGCGATAGCGCCCAAGAGCTTTTCCCACTCTTTGTTTTCTTTCTTCGACACGCCGCCCAGCAGGTCGATCGCCTGGCGCAGACGGAAACGGGTCAGGTCCGGACCGAGGATTTCCATCGCATCGAGCACCGACACCGAGCTGGCCTGGCCGGTGATCGCGGCGAACATCAGCGGCATGGCATCGCGCAGCTTCAGCTCAAGGGACTCCACGACCGCCTGGATGGTCGCGGTGATGCTGTCCTTTTCCCACTGACGCAGGCTTTCGAGCTTCCACAGAATCAACTGCATCAACTGGCGAACCTGATCACCCGAGAGTTTCTTCGACTCGAACAGCTTGGCGTCCGGATTGACACCACCGGCAAAGAAAAAGCCGGCCAGCGGCGCGACCTGGCTGAAGGTTTCAACCCGACCCTGCACGTGCGGCGCGATCTTCATCATGTATTCGGAATTGAATGCCCACTTCTGCACGCGGGCGGCGAACTCTTCCACCGGCAGATCGCGCAACCACTGGCCGTTGAGCCACGACAGCTTCTCGATGTCGAAAATCGGCCCGCCCAGGGAAACGCGCTTGAGGTCGAAGTTGTCGACCATTTCCTGCAGTGAAAACTTTTCGCGCTCGTCCGGCATCGACCAGCCCATGCGGCCCAGGTAGTTGAGCATGGCCTCCGGCATGAAGCCCATGCGCTCGTAGAAGGTCACCGAGGTCGGGTTCTTGCGCTTGGACAGCTTGCTCTTGTCCGGGTTACGCAACAGCGGCATGTAGCACAGTTCCGGCTGTTCCCAACCGAAGTATTCGTACAGCAGGATCAGTTTCGGTGCCGATGGCAGCCATTCTTCACCACGCAATACGTGGGTGATGCCCATCAGGTGGTCGTCGACCACGTTGGCCAGGAAGTACGTCGGCAGGCCGTCGGTCTTCATCAGGACTTGCATGTCCATGCGATCCCACGGGATTTCGACATCGCCACGCAACATATCCGGCACTACGCAGACGCCTTCGCTCGGCACTTTCATGCGGATCACGTGCGGCTCGCCGGCAGCCAGGCGGCGCGCGACTTCTTCCTTGGACAGCAGCAGCGCGCGGCCGTCGTAACGCGGGGTTTCGCCACGGGCCATTTGCTCGGCACGCATCTGGTCCAGCTCTTCAGCGGTGCAGAAGCACGGGAAAGCATGCCCCATGTCGACCAGTTGCTGGCAGTACTTCTGATAAATATCGCCGCGCTCGCTTTGACGGTACGGACCGTGCGGGCCGCCGACGTCCGGGCCTTCGCTCCAGTCGATGCCCAACCAGCGCAAGGCATCGAAAATCTGCTGTTCGGACTCGCGGGTCGAACGCAACTGGTCGGTGTCTTCAATCCGCAGGATGAACTCACCGCCGTGCTGCTTGGCAAAGCAGTAGTTGAACAATGCGATGTAAGCGGTACCTACGTGGGGGTCCCCGGTAGGCGATGGCGCGATGCGAGTGCGGACGGTGGTCATGGCATGTCTCGAAAAGAATAAAAGCAAAGATTTAACAAGGGGCGAATGGTAACAGGCGCAGACCGCCCGGCTCCAGTGAACAGGGCATTTAAGCCAAGGTTGCGACTGTAACCCCCGTATGACGCGGTGAATGACCGAATATCAGCCGATGGCATTTACCGTCTATCGGCTGTATGCCAGATTCACCTGCTGATAACTTTCCTTGCAATTTCTCGACTACAGTCAGCCCATGCCTGCCCAACTCAAGCGTCGCCTGTTTAGTTTCCTGTTGATTGTCCTGCTGGTTGCCGGGGGCTTTTTTGCCCATTGGTTCCTCAAGGGACGGTTCTATGAAAGCACTGACAACGCGTATGTCCAGGGCGAGATCACCCGTGTGTCGAGCCAGTTGGGCGCGCGCATCGATCAGGTGCTGGTGCAAGACAACCAGCACGTCGAGAAAGGCCAAATACTGATCAGGCTTGAAGGCGATGATTTCCGCCTCGCCGTCGACCGCGCCAACGCCACCCTCGCCACCCGCCAGGCCGAGCGCCTGCAGGCCCAGAGCAAATTGACCCAGCAGGCCAGCCTGATTGCCGCCAGCGAAGCGCAAGTCGCATCCAGCCAGGCCAGCCTGGGCCGTTCGCAAATTGACCTGTCCCGCGCCCAGACCCTGCGCAAGCCCGGCTACGTCTCGGAGGAACGGGTGACCACCCTCTCCGCCGACAACCACATTGCACGCTCGCAACTGAACAAGGCCCAGGCGGATGCCCAAAGCCAGCGCCAGCAAGTGAACGCGCTGACCGCCGAGATCAAGCGCCTCGACGCGCAGATCGCCAACGCCAGGGCCGATCTGGCCCAGGCCGAATTGAACCTCACGCGCAGCGAAATTCACGCGCCCATCAGTGGCCTGATCGGTCAGCGCGCCGCGCGCAATGGCCAGTACGTGCAGGCCGGCGCCTATCTGCTGTCGATCGTTCCCGATGAAGACATCTGGATTCAGGCCAACTTCAAGGAAACCCAGATTGGCCATATGCAGCCCGGCCAAAAAGCGGAATTGACCTTCGATGCCTATGGCGACACGCCGATCGAGGCCCGGGTCGATAGCCTGTTCGCCGCCTCGGGCGCGCAGTTCAGCCTGTTGCCGCCGGACAATGCCACGGGCAACTTCACCAAAGTCGTACAACGGATTCCGGTAAAACTGACCTTCGCCGCCGACAACCCGTTGCGCGGCAAGATCCGCCCTGGCATGTCAGTCACCGTCAAAGTGAACATCAGGGGCACCCCTGACGAGGTCACTGCCAACGTGAGCATTAAAGACGCCGCTGGCGATGACCGGTGATCAACTGATCCGCCCGGTCGGGGAACCGACGCGGCGGGACTGGATTGCGGTGATGAGCGTGATGCTCGGCGCGTTCATGGCGGTACTCGACATCCAGATCACCAATTCATCGCTCAAGGATATTCAGGGCGCGCTGTCGGCGACCCTGGAGGAAGGTTCATGGATTTCCACCTCGTACCTGGTGGCGGAAATCATCATGATCCCGCTGACTGCCTGGCTGGTACAGCTGCTGTCGGCGCGGCGCCTGGCGGTGTGGGTGTCCCTCGGCTTTCTCGTCGCCTCGCTGCTGTGTTCAATGGCATGGAGCCTGGAGAGCATGATCGTCTTTCGCGCCTTGCAGGGCTTTACCGGCGGCGCGTTGATTCCGCTGGCGTTTACCCTGACCCTGATCAAACTGCCCGAGCATCACCGCGCCAAAGGCATGGCCATGTTCGCTATGACCGCCACCTTCGCCCCGTCCATCGGCCCGACCCTCGGCGGCTGGCTGACGGAAAACTGGGGCTGGGAATACATTTTCTACATCAACATACCTCCCGGTCTGCTCATGATCGCCGGCCTGATGTACGGTCTGGAGAAGAAAGAAGCACACTGGGAACTGCTGAAAAGCACTGACTACACCGGGATTGTCACCCTCGGCGTGGGCCTGGGCTGCCTGCAGGTATTTCTGGAGGAAGGCCATCGCAAGGACTGGCTCGAATCCAATCTGATCGTGGCCCTCGGCAGTATCGCGCTGGTCAGCCTGATTACCTTCGTGATCGTGCAGTTTTCCAAGCCCAATCCGCTGATCAACCTCGGCATCCTCGGCAATCGCAACTTCGGTCTGTCGAGCATTTCCAGTGTCGGGATGGGTGTCGGCCTGTATGGCTCGATCTATCTGCTACCGCTGTATCTGGCGCAAATCCAGAACTACAACGCCCTGCAGATCGGCGAAGTGATCATGTGGATGGGCGTGCCGCAATTGTTCCTGATTCCGCTGGTACCCAAGTTGATGAAGGTTGTCTCGCCGAAATGGCTGTGCACGATTGGCTTCGGCCTGTTCGGCCTGGCGAGTTTTTCCTCGGGGGTGTTGAACCCGGACTTCGCCGGCCCGCAGTTCAACCAGATCCAGATCATCCGCGCGCTGGGTCAGCCGCTGATCATGGTCACCATCTCGTTGATCGCCACCGCCTACATCCTGCCTCAAGATGCGGGCTCGGCGTCGAGCCTGTTCAACATCCTGCGCAACCTCGGAGGCGCCATCGGCATCGCCCTCCTTGCCACGTTGCTGGATGCGCGAACCAAGACCTACTTCGATTATTTGCGTGAGTCCATTGTGCCAAGCAATCCGCAAGTGGCCGAGCGCCTGGCGACGTTGACCGATAAACTGGGCAGTGAAACGGCGGCGCTGGGCAAACTCAGCGAGATCGCCCACCAGCAGGCGTCGATCATGGCTTACAACGATGCGTTTCATTTTGTCGGGATTGCGCTGGGGATCAGCATGCTGGCGGTGTTGTTGACCAAGACATTGCCGGCGGGGCTGAAGGCTGGGGAAGCACACTGAATCTATAGTGCCTGGACGGGCCTCATCGCGGGCAAGCCCGCGAAGGGGCCGGCCAGAGCGCTACAAATCTCAAACCGTGATCAACCGCTCCCGCAACTTGGCTATCTCATCACGCATCTGCGCCGCGGCTTCAAACTCCAGGTCACGGGCGAGTTGGTACATCTTCTCTTCCAGAGCCTTGATTCGCTTGGCGATCTCACCCGGCGAGCGCAACTCGGCTTCGTACCGGGCGTTTTCCTCGGCAGCCTTGGCCATGCCCTTGCGCTTCTTGCTGCGCGAACCCGGCACGGTGGCGCCTTCCATGATGTCGGCAACGTCCTTGAACACCCCTTTGGGCGTGATGCCGTTGGCCAGGTTGAAGGCGATCTGCTTGTCGCGCCGGCGCTCGGTTTCACCAATCGCCCGCTCCATGGAGCCGGTAATGCGATCGGCATAGAGAATCGCCCGACCGTTGAGGTTACGCGCCGCGCGGCCGATGGTCTGGATCAGCGAGCGCTCGGAACGCAGGAAGCCTTCCTTGTCCGCATCAAGGATGGCCACCAGCGACACTTCCGGCATATCCAGGCCTTCGCGCAGCAAGTTGATCCCTACCAGCACATCGAACGTGCCCAGGCGCAGATCGCGGATGATTTCCACCCGTTCGACGGTGTCGATGTCCGAGTGCAGGTAACGCACACGTACACCGTGGTCAGCCAGGTAATCGGTCAAGTCTTCGGCCATGCGCTTGGTCAGCGTGGTGACCAGCACCCGTTCCTCGACCGCCACCCGCTTGGTGATTTCCGAGAGCAAGTCGTCGACCTGGGTCAGCGCCGGGCGGATCTCCACTTGCGGGTCAACCAGGCCGGTCGGACGCACCACTTGTTCAACCACTCGACCGGCGTGCTCGGCTTCATAGTTACCCGGGGTCGCCGAGACGAAAATCGTCTGCGGGCTGATGCTTTCCCATTCGTCGAAACGCATCGGCCGGTTATCCAGCGCCGATGGCAGGCGGAAACCGTATTCCACCAAGGTCTCTTTACGCGAACGGTCACCTTTGTACATGGCACCGACCTGCGGCACGCTGACGTGGGATTCATCGATCACCAGCAAGGCATCGGCCGGCAGATAGTCGTAAAGGGTCGGTGGCGGCGCCCCGGCTTCACGACCGGACAGATAGCGCGAGTAGTTTTCGATGCCGTTGCAATAGCCCAGCTCAAGGATCATCTCCAGGTCGAAACGGGTGCGCTGCTCCAGACGCTGGGCTTCCACCAGTTTGTTGTTGGAGCGCAGGTATTCAAGACGCTCCTGCAACTCGACCTTGATCCCTTCGACGGCGCCCATCAGGGTTTCCCGCGGCGTCACGTAGTGGCTTTTCGGGTAGAAGGTGAAGCGCGGCAGCTTGCGGATGACTTCGCCAGTCAGCGGATCGAACGCCGACAGACTCTCCACTTCATCATCGAACAGCTCGATGCGGATCGCTTCAAAATCGGATTCCGCCGGGTGGATATCAATCACATCGCCGCGCACGCGAAAGGTCGCCCGGGCGAAATCCATGTCATTGCGGGTGTACTGCAGGTCAGCCAGGCGCCGCAACAATTCGCGCTGATCGAGCCTGTCGCCGCGATCGACGTGCAACACCATCTTCAAATAGGTTTCCGGGCTGCCCAGGCCGTAGATACACGACACCGTGGTGACGATGATCGCGTCCTTGCGCTCCAGCAATGCCTTGGTCGCGGACAGGCGCATCTGCTCGATGTGATCGTTGATCGAGGCGTCTTTCTCGATGAAGGTGTCGGAAGACGGGACGTAGGCTTCGGGCTGGTAGTAGTCGTAGTAGGAAACGAAGTACTCCACGGCGTTGTTCGGAAAGAACGCCTTGAACTCGCCGTACAACTGCGCCGCCAGGGTCTTGTTCGGTGCCAGCACCAGGGTTGGACGCTGCACCTGCGCGATCACGTTGGCGATGCTGAAGGTCTTGCCCGAGCCGGTCACACCGAGCAGTGTCTGGTGCGCCAGCCCGGCTTCGATGCCCTCGACCATCAGACGGATGGCTTCCGGCTGATCGCCGGCAGGCTCGAAGCGGGTGACTAGCTGGAATTCAGACATGCATACCTCTCGGTTCTCGGAGCAAGGAATCGCGCCTGCGCGGTCAAACCGGCAGGAACAAGAAAGGCCGCAAACGACGAACGTCGCCCGAGGAAAAAACTGGATTGTGCTCAATGTGGTGCCGATTGCCCGCGCTTTCAAGGCAAACGTCCTACATCCCACGAAGTCTTTGACGCAGCCAATCGACTAACGGTCGAAAAATAATAGGAAAAACTTACCGCAAAAGCCGAATCGTCTGTCGCCATCAATCGCAGATGACCTCTATACTAGCTCCCCGTTTGTGCACCGCTCTAGTGCATTCGGCTGGAGCGCGACACGTCCCTCCACTCTCCATTCAGAGCTGCCGCAAAAATGAGCCTGTTCTCCGCTGTCGAAATGGCACCACGCGATCCAATCCTGGGCCTCAACGAAGCATTCAACGCCGATACCCGTACTGACAAAGTCAACCTGGGGGTCGGTGTTTACTGCAACGAGGAGGGGCGAATTCCACTCCTGCGCGCCGTTGTCGAAGCCGAGACGATTCGCGTCGCTCAACACGCTTCCCGTGGCTACCTGCCGATCGACGGCATTGCTGCCTACGACCAGGCCGTGCAAAAACTGCTGTTTGGCAATGATTCGCCGCTGATCGCTGCTGGCCGTGTCATCACCACCCAAGCCGTTGGCGGTACCGGCGCACTGAAGATTGGTGCCGACTTCCTCAAGCAACTGCTGCCGAACGCTGTCGTGGCGATCAGTGACCCGAGCTGGGAAAACCACCGCGCACTGTTCGAAACCGCTGGTTTCCCGGTGCAGAACTACCGTTACTACGACGCCGCGACCCACGATGTGAACCGCGCCGGCCTGCTGGAAGACCTGAACGCCCTGCCTGACGGCTCGATCGTTGTGCTGCACGCCTGCTGCCACAACCCGACCGGTGTCGACTTGAGCCCGGCGGATTGGAAAAACGTTCTGCAAGCCGTGAAGGCCAAAGGTCACGTGCCGTTCCTCGACATGGCCTACCAGGGCTTTGGCGACGGCATCGACGAAGACGCCGCTGCCGTGCGCCTGTTCGCCGAGTCGGGCCTGACCTTCTTCGTTTCCAGCTCGTTCTCCAAATCCTTCTCGCTGTACGGCGAGCGCGTTGGCGCCCTGTCGATCGTCAGCGAATCGAAAGAAGAAAGCGCGCGCGTGCTGTCGCAAGTCAAACGCGTGATCCGCACCAACTACTCCAACCCGCCGACCCACGGTGCAAGCATCGTCGCTGCCGTACTGAACAGCCCGGAACTGCGCGCCCAGTGGGAAGCCGAACTGGCCGAAATGCGCCTGCGGATTCGTGGCATGCGCACCCAGATGGTCGACCTGCTGGCGAAAAACGCACCGCAGCGCGATTTCAGCTTCGTCGGTCGCCAGCGCGGCATGTTCTCCTACTCCGGCCTGAGCGTTGAACAGGTTCACCGCCTGCGCAACGAGTTCGGTATCTATGCCCTGGACACCGGTCGTATCTGCGTGGCGGCGTTGAACCAGAGCAACATCAAGGTCGTGACGGATGCGATCGTTCAGGTGATCTGAACCGCGCCGTGATGCTCAAAACGGGAAGCCAAATGGCTTCCCGTTTTTTATAGGCTCCAGAAAATTCTCAAACCACCCACCAAGCCCTCTAAACTCTACGCAGATCAACTGTGGGAGCGAGCCTGCTCGCGAAGGCGTCAGTCCAGTCGATGATGCGTTGAATTGACTATCGCCTTCGCGAGCAGGCTCGCTCCCACATTGGATTTGTGTACACCCTGAATTCTGACGAGTACCAAAATGAAAATCGATGACCTACGCGCTGAGCGCGATGACCGCGACGATCTGGATGACTTCATCCCCCGTACCCCGGCCAAACGCGGCAACAACCTGGTGATGCAAGTCGCTGCCGGCGTGTTTCTCGGCGGCCTGGCCCTGTGGCTGGTGCAATTGGGCGCCACGGCGCTTTACGCCAAGCTGATGCTCGGCACAATCACCTTTGGCGGTTAGGCCAGTTCGCTCGCGCGCTGGCTGGCAGCATCGTCAAACTCGACATAGAGCGATTCAGCAACCTGACTCTTGATCGCCTTGGTGCTTTCCAGGCCCAGGACAAAGCCTTCGGCCTTGCCACCCGCGCGGTTCAATTCTTCAGCGGTGCCAGCCTGAGTGATGGCGTCGAACAGCTTCTCAGCATGCGGGCCGACACCTTTGGGCAGGCTGATCTGAGCGATGCTCATGCGAACACCTCATCGATTAGAAGCGTTGTTGTGGTCAAGCGAGTCATGGCGCGTACCTTTTCGGCGAATGGCCGGCAGCGCGTGTAACCACTTCCGGGCGGTCATGGTAGACCTCTGAAGCGATTCTGGTAACCGACAATCATCGATAAACCACCGTCCGTCCCATTGAATCCGTCAACTTGCTATCAGATGCTTGACTTCTCTTTTTGAATCAGTAACATAGGCGCCATTCCGCGATAGCTCAGTTGGTAGAGCAAGTGACTGTTAATCACTGGGTCCCTGGTTCGAGTCCAGGTCGTGGAGCCAGACAAGGTTCGGAGAAGGCTTTCAAAATCTCCAACCAACAAAAACCCGCCTTATGGCGGGTTTTTTCGTTTTGGCGTTTCCTGCTCATACCTGAGACTTCACCGTCTGCCGGGGCAACTCTCCAAACCGCTGCCGATAGTAATTGGCAAACCGCCCCACATGCCCAAATCCGAATTCCAATGCCACCTCAGTCACGCTGGAGTGCGGCCGCGCCAGCAAGTACTCCCGGGCGGCTTCAAGCCGTAATCCACGCAAACGGTCCATCGGGCTTTGGCCGTATTCGCGCTGGCATAACGTGTTCAAGCTGCGAATGCTCACCCCGGCGGCAACCGCCAGTTCGGCCAGGGTGATGCCCTGGGCCAAGTGTTCGCGCATACAGGCGTCGATTTTTTGCAGTTGCCGGGTGGGTTGGCGCAAAGGCGGCTCTTGTTGCGCAACGCCACAATGGCTGAGCAGAAACAGCGGCAGACTTTGCTCCAGATGCTGCAACCAGCGCGAAGGCGCCGCGCTTGCCTCGCCGTCGGGCAAATGCTCCAGCAACTCGCTGACCAGACGAAACCAGCGCATGGCCAGCGGTCGTTGCAGACGGCTGACCGGCGCCAGCGTGAAGCCCGATGGCAAGTCATCGGCCAGAGCGCTCTGGCCGGCGTCGAGCAAGGTGCGTGGCAGTTTCAGGATCAGTTGCTCACAGCCCTCCTCCCATACCACTCGAGCTTGTTCACGCGGGGACAGAATCGCCACTTCTCCGGGGCTGACGCCATAGCCCATGCCGTCGGACTCAAGGGTGGCACTGCCGCGCAGTGGCATCTGTACCAGCACGAAATCTTCGAAAGGTTGCGGCCGGATTTCGACCTGGCCGCCATAACGCAACGCATAAAGCTCGCAGCTGGCGACCTGGCCGCGATAGAACGCCGTATCGACGCCGCCCCGTGGCCAATCCAATTCATGCTCCACCAGCGCTTGCCCCATCAGGCGCTGGGTTTCTTGCGCCGAGCGACTGGTGAAGACCGGCTCGCGGCACATCAGCGACAAATTCAGGCCCACGCTGTTGGCGGTGGCCGCCTGTAAGGTCGTCATCTCAAAGCGACCGGTTGCGACGGGCTTCGCTGCGCTGCAGGGTGGCACTGGGCGTTTCGTTGAACAGCTTGCGGTATTCGCTGGCGAACCGGCCCAAATGCGAGAACCCCCAACACATCGCGATCACGGAGATGTTGCGCACCGAGGCGTCTTCTAGGATTTCCTGGCGCACGGCGCCGAGGCGATACTTTTTCAGGTAAGCCATGGGCGAGACGCCAAAGTGCTTGCGAAAGCCTTCGAACAGTTTGAAGCGAGACACGCCTGCCGCCGCCTCGATGTCCTCCAGGTGCATGTCTTCGCGGGCGTTGCTTTCGATGAAGTCCTTGGCGCGCACCAGGTAGTACGGCAACTTGACGGCCAGTTGCTCACGCAATTCGGCGCTGTAGTTGTTGGGCTGGGAAAGGATAAGGCCCTTGATCAGCGCGCTTTCGATATCGCGGGTGAAGAACACCTGATTGAACAGGTCCTGGCCGCGCTCCAGCTCATCGATGTAGTAACGGGCCAGCCGCCACCAGGAGGCAGAGGCGCCGTTGACCGCGTCCATCACAGGTTCGAACTTCAGCGGCATTTCCAGCGGGCGTTGCAGCATGCCTTCGAGGGTCTGGCGCATGGCCATGCGGGTGATCACCACGGAGATCTTGTGACAGTCACCGGCCATCGTCAGCGCCTGGGTTTCATGGGGCGTCACGATCAGGCCCTGGTCCTGGTTGGAGTACAACCGGCGACCGTCCTTGAGCAGTTCCTGCTCGCCGCGGATCGGCAGGCTGAGGCTATAGCAATTGAGATGTTCGGCATCCTCGACGCCGATGGTCACGTCGGTGCCGTATTCCATCCGGCCCAGGGTCGTGGACATGGATTTGAACACATTGGCCTTATGGTGAAACTGAATCCGGTTCGGCTGGCGGGTCTGCAGTTCGTGCGGCCCGCAAATGCCGGCCATCCAGGCACGGGCACCGGCCAGGTCGTAGCGATCTATGCGGATATCTCGAAATTGGACAACATGTGGTTCGGTCATGTCAGTACACCCACGGCAATGAACATCGACACGCTCTTCGGCGCGTATTTTCATTGAGTTTGCAAGGGCTATGCCCAGCCGGTGCGAACAGGCGATATCCGCATTTTTCGGCTAGTAATCGGAAACTATCTGGATATCGAACGCGTTGCAGAGGGCTGAAGCGCACAGCAACGGTGCCGGCAATGGTCGACGCCCAGGGTAAAACGCTACCCAAGGCGTCACTTCAGCGCACAACCGCGTTCGTTTTCAGGGCGGGGCGTTACCAAAATTTCCAGGTGTAGGTGGTGATCAGGCGGTTCTCGACCCAGTCATTGCCGTGGCTGAACTTGGCGACGACATTGCCCGCCTCCACCCCCACGCCTTTGAGCGGGCCGCTTTGCACCACGTAAGACAGCACCAGGTTGCGCTCCTGCTCCGCCGCCTCGCTCAGGCTGTCGCCACGGTCCACCGAAGTGCCCTTGAAGTAACGCGTCATGAAATTCAGGCCCGGCACGCCGAGGGCGGCAAAGTCGTAGTCATAACGCAGTTGCCAGGATTTTTCGTTGGGCTTGATGAACGCCACCCGCGACCAGTTCACCAGAAACGGCTGCGGGACGTAACCGCCCAGGGTTGGGAAGTTGCTGTCGCCGAGCATGCGCTGGTACCCCACGCCGAAGCGATGCCCGCCCTTTTTCAGCGAGGTCATGGCGCCGTAGGAGCGGTTGTCGATGTCGCCGTAGAGGGCGTCACCGTCTTCGCTGTTGTTGAAGTAACGCAGGTCGGTCTTCAATACATAACCGTCGCCCAGGTCGGCCAGATGGGTGATACCCAGGTAGTGCTGCTGGTAGATGTCTTCCAGTTGTGCGTAGAAATAGGTCCCGGTCAGCGATGGGGTCAAGGCATAACTGGCACCGGCGAGGTTGAGGCCGTCACTGCCGTGCCGCACGCCGGAGCCGGTCTGCAGATACAGTTTTTCGTAGTTGGAGGAGTTACGCGCCCCGATCTGCGTCAGCCGCCCGGCGGTCAATGTCAGGCGATCGACTTCCTTGGATTCGAGCAAGGCACCGCGATAGGTCGTCACCAGTTGGCGCGAATCGTCAATGATCACCACCGGCAGAAACGGCCGCAGCTCACCGACCTTCAACTCGGTTTTCGAATAGCGCATTTTCAACGTCACACCGCCGCGACCGTATTCATCGGCCTGCTCCTGCCGGCTCTGGCTGTAAGGGATGATGGTGTCATCGCCGCGCCCGCCACCGCCGTCCAGTCGATAGGCATATTGCGCCTCTGCATCGAGGCCGAACTGCACCGGGCCCTCGGTATAGCCAGAGGCGAAACGCAGGTCAAAACCCTGAGTCCAACTGCCCACCCGCGAATGGGGCGGGTTGTTTTCCTTGTAATCCCGATCGATGTAAAAGTTGCGCGTACCCAGCGTCAGCTTGCTGTCATTGACCACATCCGCCTGTGCCAACAATGGTGTCAGCAAGCCCACTGTTTGAATTCCTCGAACTAACCACGCTTTATGCAACATATTATTTCTTCCCCCTGCCGCTTATATAGCAACGCATGAATAAAAGGCACTTCTGATACAAAACCCAAGGCCATGTGCAATGGCAGTTTCCAGTGACCTGCAGCGAGACACTCTGGTGGTGCTTCGATTGAAATTAAGCCGTAACAAGTTCATCAGCGGCTATCCCGTTACTGAACGACAAATAGCCATTTGCTCAGCCGCCGAGCGCAGCAAAAGCCCGTATTTAAGGGGATTCATCACCCGTAACCGCGGATCGGGGCTTATTTTCCGGATGGGTTTTCACTAATAAGCGGATAGACCCTGCCAGCCACCACGTCATTAAATGAAGCCATGAATTAGCCCATTGGCCGAGGACTGGGATATGACAACTGCACGAAGTGTCGAACAGTGGAAAAGTTATATAGAAAGTTGCCTGGACTTCCGTCCGCAAGACGGTGTTTATCGCATTGCCCGCGATATGTTTACCGACCCGGAACTGTTCGACCTGGAAATGGAACTGATTTTCGAGAAGAACTGGATCTACGCCTGCCACGAAAGCGAGATCGCCAATAACCACGACTTCATGACGATGCGTGCCGGGCGCCAGCCGCTGATCATCACCCGCGACGGTGAAGGTCGTCTCAATGCCCTGATCAACGCCTGCCAGCACCGCGGCACCACGCTCACCCGCGTCGGCAAGGGTAACCAGTCGACCTTCACCTGCCCCTTCCACGCCTGGTGCTACAAAAGCGACGGCCGTCTGGTGAAGGTCAAGGCGCCGGGGGAATACCCCGAAGGCTTCGACAAGGCCACCCGCGGCCTGAAAAAGGCCCGTATCGAAAGCTACAACGGCTTTGTGTTCGTCAGCCTCGACGTGGAAGGCACCGACACCCTGGAAGACTTCCTCGGTGACGCCAAGGTGTTCTTCGACATGATGGTGGCGCAGTCACCGACCGGTCAGCTCGAAGTGCTGCCGGGCAAGTCGGCCTACACCTACGACGGCAACTGGAAACTGCAGAACGAGAACGGCCTGGACGGTTATCACGTCAGCACCGTCCACTACAACTACGTCGCCACCGTGCAGCACCGCCAGCAGGTCAACGCCGAAAAAGGCCTGAGCGCCAGCGACACCCTGGACTACAGCAAGCTGGGCGCCGGCGACAAGGAAACCGACGACGGCTGGTTCGCTTTCCACAACGGCCACAGCGTGCTGTTCAGCGATATGCCCAACCCGGCCGTGCGCCCAGGCTACGCCAGCATCATGCCGCGCCTGGTCAAGGAGCATGGCCAGGGCAAGGCCGAATGGATGATGCACCGCCTGCGCAACCTGAACGTCTACCCGAGCATGTTTTTCCTCGACCAGATCAGCTCGCAACTGCGGATCATCCGCCCGCTGGCCTGGAACAAGACCGAGATCAACAGCTTCTGCCTGGGCGTGGTCGGCGAGTCGGATGCCGATCGGGAAAACCGTATTCGCCAGTTCGAAGACTTCTTCAACGTGTCCGGCATGGGCACCCCCGACGACCTGGTGGAGTTCCGTGAAGCCCAACGTGGTTTCCAGGCCCGCCTGGAACGCTGGAGTGACATTTCCCGCGGCGAAGGCAAGTGGGTCGAAGGCCCCACCCGCAACAGCGAAACCATTGGCATCGCCCCGGCGCTGACAGGCACCGAGTTCACCCATGAAGGCCTGTACGTCAACCAGCACGCCAACTGGCAGCGCTTTTTGCTCGAAGGCCTGGCGCGCAAGGCGGCCGAACAACAACCGTTGAAACTGCGTGAGGTGTGAACATGAATTCGCAACTGCAATACCGCGTCGAGCAATTTCTTTACCGCAACGCCGAGGCCTGCGATGCCCAGGACTGGGACACCTACCTGGCCATGTTCAGCGACGACAGTGAATTCCACCTGCCGCAATGGGATTCGGAGCACGTCTATACCACCGACCCGAAAAAAGGCATGTCGCTGATCTATTACCCCAACCGGGGTGGCCTGGAAGACCGCGTGTTCCGCATTCGCACCGGCAAGGCGGCGTCGACCATTCCGATGCCGCGCACCCTGCACCTGATCAGCAACGTGCGCATCGCGCCGCTGCAGGACGATGAGCTGGAGGTGCGCGTCAATTGGAACACCCTGTACTACCGCATGCAGACCGCCGAGCAATTCTTCGGCCGCGCCACCTACCGCCTGCGCCCCGACGGCGAGAGCTGGAAGATCGCCCGCAAACACGTGGTGCTGCTCAACGACACGATCAACTCCGTGCTCGATTTCTACCATCTTTGAACCCTGCGGATTAACGCTCATGACGTACAAGGTCGCCTTCAGTTTCGCCGACGGCAAAACACTCTTTTGCAACGTGCAGAACAATGAAATCCTGCTCGACGCGGCCCTGCGCAGCGGGATCAAGATTCCGTTGGACTGCCGCGAAGGAGTTTGCGCGACCTGCCAGGGCCGCTGTGAATCCGGGCAGTACACCCAGGACTACGTGGACGATGAAGCCCTGTCCGCCAGCGACCTGGCCGAGCGCAAGGTACTGACCTGCCAGACCCGCGTGCAGTCGGATGCCGCGTTCTACTTCGACTTCGACTCCAGCCTCTGCGGCAGCAGCGGCCCGAGCAGTCTGCAAGGCACCGTGAGCGAGGTGCGACAGGTCTCCCCGACCACCGCCATCGTGCACGTGGAAGTCGGTGCCGCAGGCGCGGCGCTGGACTACCTGCCAGGCCAGTACGCGCGCCTGCAAGTACCGGGCACCGAGCACCGCCGCTCGTATTCCTTTGCCTGCGCGCCAGGCAACAGCCACCTGCAGTTTCTCATTCGCCTGCTACCCAGCGGCGTGATGACCGACTACGTGCGCGATCGTTGCCAGGTCGGCGATGTGATCCACATGGAAGCGCCGCTGGGTGCCTTCTACTTGCGCCATATCGACCGCCCGCTGGTGATGGTGGCGGGCGGCACCGGGCTGTCGGCGTTCCTGGGCATGCTCGAGCAGATCGCCGAGCAGCACGGCTGCGGTCACCCGGTGCACCTGTACTACGGCGTACGCGAGGCCACGGACCTGTGCGAGGTCTCGCGCATCGAGGCCTATGCCGCACGAATCCCGGGGTTCCGTTTCACGCCCGTGGTCAGCAACCCCAACCCCGACTGGCCGGGCAAGACCGGCTACATCGCCGAACACCTGGAGTTGGCCGAACTGCGTGACCAACCGTTCGATCTGTACCTGTGCGGCCCGCCGCCGATGGTCGAGTCGATCAAGGACTGGCGCCAGCAGCACGGCCTGGATCAAAGCCGCCTTTACCTGGAGAAGTTCACCGAGAGCAACAGTTGACACAGCGCCCCATAACAACAATCAATCGGCCCGACCGAACACTGAATCACTGCCCTCATCGATATCCACCGTGCGTTGGCACGACCTACTTCATAGGCCGCCTCATGAAAAATCTGGTATTGCGTGCATGTCTGGCAACCTCCCTCTGCGCAGCGACTGCTGCCCAGGCCGTGGAGCCTGTCCGAATCGGCTTCATCACCACCCTCTCCACCCCCGCCGGCTACCTGGGCGAAGACTCGCGCGACGGCTTCCAGCTGGCGATCGATCAGGAAGGCGGCAAGCTCGGCGGCGTGCCGGTGCAACTCATCGTGGAAGATGATGGCCTGCAACCGGCCAAGGCCAAGCAGATCGCCGACCGCATGAGTCTGGACGGCATATCGCTGTACACCGGAGTGATTTTTTCCAACGTGCTGGCGGCCGTGATCAACACCGCGACCAAGGACGGTTTCTACGTCAGCAACAACACCGCGCCCTCGACCCTGGCCGGTGAAAAGTGCATGGCCAACTACTTCGTCGGCTCCTACCAGAACGACACCCCGCACGAGATGGCCGGTGTCGCCGCCAATGAGCTGGGCTACAAGAAGATGGTGATCCTGGCGCCCAACTATCAGGGCGGCCGTGACGCACTGGCCGGTTTCAAGCGCACCTTCAAGGGCGAAGTGACCGAGATCTACACCAAGCTCAACCAGCTCGACTTCTCGGTGGAACTGGCGCGCGTGCGCTCGCTGGCGCCGGATGCGATCTTCCAGTTTCACCCCGGTGGCGGCGGCATCAACTTCGCCAAGCAATACGGCGGTTCAGGACTGTCGGCGCACATCCCGATGGTGGTGCCGGTGTTCTCCATGGATGAGCGCATGCTCGCCGCTACCGGCGACGTGGCCAAGGGCACCAACATCGTCACCCTGTGGAACCCGCAATCGGACAACCCGGCCAACCAGGCCTTCGTCAAAGCCTTCACCGAGAAGTACAAGCGCGCCCCGACGGTGTATGCCGCCCAGACCTACGACACGGCACGCTTGATCGGCGCGGCACTGAAAACCTCCCAGGGCAATCTGCAAGACCAGGCGGCCTTCCGCGCGGCCATGAAGAACGTCAAGTTCGATTCCATTCGCGGTGACTTCAGCTTCGCCCAAAACCAGCACCCGGTGATCGACTGGTACCTGCTGCAAGTGCAGGCCGGCGCTGACGGCAAGCTGATCGAAGTGCCGATCAAAACCCTGGCGACCCGCCACGTCGACAGTTACGCCGCTCAATGCACGATCTGATCGGCACCTGAACCCCGTCCTCGCCCTGCAGCACCACTGCGGGGCGTTTTCATGAGGAACGCAGCAATGCTATTGCTCGAACAGATTCTCAACGGCCTGCAATACAGCGCCTTGCTGTTTCTGCTGGCCTCGGGCCTGACCCTGATTTTCGGCATCATGGGCGTGATCAACCTGGCCCATGGGGCCTTTTACATGGTCGGCGCTTTCTGTGCCGCCTACACCGCCATGGCCACTGGCTCGTTCTGGCTTGGCGGCCTGGCCGCGCTGATCGGTTCGGCCTGCTACGGCGCGTTGATCGAAACCTCGATCATGCGTCGACTCTACAATCGCGATCACCTGGATCAGGTGCTGGCGACCCTGGCCGTGGTGTTTTTCAGCAACGAATTGCTGACCCTGATTTTCGGCCGCAGCCCGCCGGCGATGCCCACGCCCGATTGGTATTCAAGCTTCGTCGAAGTGCTGCCGGGGCTGATGTACCCGGTCAGCCGGCTGCTGTTCATCGCCGCCGGGCTGATCGTGGCGGTCGGCATGTGGTTGCTGATCAACCACACGCGCCTGGGCATGCTGATTCGCGCCGGTGCCGACGACCATGAAATGGTCGGCGCACTGGGCGTCAACATCGCCCGGCTTTACACCCTGGTGTTCGTATTCGGCTGCGTGCTGTGCGGCCTGGCCGGTTTCATGGCGGCACCGTTGCTGTCGGTGGAAATCGGCATGGGCGAGAAGATCCTGATCACCACCTTCGTGGTCATCGTCGTTGGCGGTGTCGGCTCGGTGCGCGGGGCGCTGGTGGGAGCCTTGCTGATCGGCATGGTCGACAGCCTGGGGCGTGCCTACATTCCGCCGCTGCTCGACCAACTGCTGCCCAGCGAAACCAGCGGCACCCTGAGCGCCGGTCTGATTTCCGCCAGCGCCTACATCGTCATGGCCCTGGTGCTGCTGGTGCGTCCGCGCGGCCTGCTGCCGGCCCGTGCCTGAGGAGAACGCCATGTCACCACGCCTAATCATCGACCTTGCGTGCCTGGCGACCTTCGCCTGCATGCCGCTGCTGGCCCACTGGTTGCACGAACCTTACCTGGTCAGCTTCTTCACCCGCCTGGCCATCTATGGCATGGCGGCCATCAGTCTGGACCTGCTGATCGGCTATGGCGCCATGGTCAGCTTTGGCCATGCCGCGTTCTTCGGCCTGGGCGGCTATATCGTCGGCATCATTGCCTTTCACACCTCGCAAGGCATGCCGCTGTGGGGCTGGGACGGCAGCAACAGCGCGCTGGTGGTATGGCCCCTGGCCCTGCTGGTGTGCGCGCTGTTCTCGCTGCTGGTGGGTTATCTGTCGCTGCGCACCAGCGGCGTACAGTTCATCATGATCACCCTGGCGTTCGGCCAGATGCTCTACTTCGTGCTCGGCTCGCTGTCGCTATACGGCGGCGACGACGGCATTCTGCTGAGCGAACGCAACACCTTGGGCGCCCTGGATCTGAGTGATGCCAACCACTTCTACTACCTGTGCGTGGCCTTGCTGGCCGGCTGGTTGCTGCTGTGCCGGCGGCTGGTCAATTCGCGTTTCGGTTTTGTGTTGCGCGGGCTCAAGCAGAGCGAGCGGCGCAGCGTCAGCCTGGGCCTCAAGCCCTTGCGCTATCGCCTGACGGCGTTTGTGATCGCCGGCACTGGCGGTGGCCTGGCGGGCATTCTGTGGGCCAACTACGCGCTGTTCGTCAGCCCTGACATGGGCGCCTGGCACAAGTCCGGCGAACTGATGGCGATGGTGATTCTCGGCGGCGTAGGCACCTTGCTCGGCCCGCTGCTGGGCGCGGCCACCTATCTGGGCCTTGAACAGGTGCTGAGCCAGTGGACCGAGCACTGGATGCTGATTTTTGGGCCATTGCTGTTGCTGGTGGTGCTGTTCGGCAAGAAAGGCGTCTACGGATTGCTGCTGAGCCTGCTGCAGCGCAAACCGAAGGTGGGTGCTGTCAAACCCAACGCCGCCGTGGAGGTACGCCCATGAGCGCACAACTGTCGATTCGTGATTTGCACAAGGCTTTCGGTGCGGTGAAAGCCACCAACGGCGCCAGCCTTGAGCTGGCCAAGGGCGAACTGCACGCCATCATCGGCCCCAACGGCGCCGGCAAGTCCACCTTGATCGCCCAGATCGCCGGCGAGATTTTCCCCGACCAGGGCCAGATCCACCTCAATGGCCAGGACATCACCCGCGTGCCGGCCTGGCAGCGGCCACGCCTGGGCCTGGCGCGTGCGTTCCAGGTCAGCCAGCTGTACACCGAGTTCAGCCTGCTGGAGAACGTCGCCCTGGCCATCGCCGCCCGCGAAGGCAAGGCGTTCGGCATGTGGCGCCCGCTGGCCCGCGACACTCGCCTGCTGGAACCGGCGCTGGGCTACTTGCAGCAGGTGGGCCTGGGCCTTCGCGCACAAGACCCGGTCCACGAACTGTCCCACGGCGAACGGCGACAACTGGAGATTGCCCTGGCACTGGCTCAGGAAGCTTCAGTGCTGCTGCTCGATGAGCCGATGGCCGGGATGGGGGCCGATGAATCCGCGCGCATGACCGAATTGCTGCACAGCCTCAAGGGCCGCTACGCGATCCTGCTGGTGGAACATGACATGGACGCGGTATTCGCCCTCGCCGACCGCATCACGGTGCTGGTGTACGGCCAGACGGTTCTGACCGGCAGCGTCGAACAAGTGCGCAACGACCCGCAAGTGCGGGCCGCTTACCTGGGAGAAGAACATGCTTGACGTTCAAGGCTTGAAAGCGGGCTATGGCTTGAGCCAGGTGTTGTTTGACATGCACCTGAGCATCGAGCAGGGCCAGGTGGTGTCGTTGATCGGCCGTAACGGCATGGGCAAGACCACCACGGTCAAATCGATCATGGGGCTGCTCAAGCCCAGTGCCGGCAGCATCCGCATCAACGGCACGGAAATGCGCGGTGCCGCGCCCTATCGCATCGCCAAGGCCGGCCTGGGGTTGGTGCCGGAGGGGCGCCGCGCCTTCGGCACCTTGAGCGTGCGGGAAAACCTGCTGGCCACCGCCACGCGGGGCAAGTGGGACCTGGCGCGGGTCTATGAACTGTTCCCGCGCCTGCTGGAGCGCCAGGACCAGCTGTCACGCACCCTCTCGGGCGGCGAGCAACAGATGCTGGTGGTCGGCCGCGCACTGCTGACCAACCCCAGCCTGCTGATTCTCGACGAAGCCACCGAAGGGCTGGCGCCGATCATTCGCGAGCAGATCTGGAGCTGCCTGGCCACCCTCAAGGCCGAGGGTGAGACGATTCTGGTGATCGACAAGAACCTCAAGGAAATGGCGCGGGTGGTCGACCGTCATCACATCATCGAGAAAGGACGCCAGGTCTGGGATGGCACGCCGGTGGAGTTGGCGGCTCAACCCGAACTGTCGCAACGCTACCTGGGAGTGTGAGCCGCCATGGACCTCAATCAGGCTTACAACAACGTCGCAGCCGTCGGTAATTTTCCGCAGATCATGCAGCGTTTTCGCCAGCGCAGCGCCGAGACTTATGCAGGCCACGCCTGGCAGCGCGACGTGACTTATGGCAATGCCATGCGCGAGCGTTTCGACTGGTACGCCCAGGCGGATGCCGGGGCGCCGACGTTGCTGTTCATTCATGGCGGTTACTGGCAGGCCTCGGACAAGGACGACTACGCCTTTATCGCCGAGGGCCTGATCGAGTCCGGCTTCAATGTCGGTTTGCTGGAGTACACCCTGGCGCCCGAGGCGAGCATGGCCACCATCGTCGGCCAGATCGGCAAGGCACTGGACCATCTGCTGGCGCAGCGCGAAGCCTTGAACATCGGTCAACAGGTGGTGCTGTGCGGGCACTCGGCCGGTGGCCATCTGAGTGCACTGTATCGCCGGCATCCGCTGGTGAGCCTGGCCATGCCAATCAGCGGCCTCATGGAGCTCGAACCCATCAGCCGCTGCTGGCTGAACGACAAGCTGCGACTGAACGAAGAGGACATCCAGCGCTATAGCCCGCAAAGGCTGATCGGCGCGGGTGCACCGTTGCTGGTGACCGTGGGCGGGGATGAGTTGCCGGAGTTGATCCGCCACTCGCGCGACTACGCCAGTGCCTGTCGCGAGGCCGGGCAGGCCGTGAGCCTTGTCGAGCTTGCAGGGTGTCATCACTTTGCGGTGCTGGACGATCTGGCCAGGGCGGATGGCGAACAATTGCGTGCTTTGTTGGCGCTTCTGAAGGTGACGCGTTCAACCAGATAACGCGCGTTATCGTTAACGTCCATCGCGAGCGAGCTCGCTCCTACAGGCATTGCGCAGCCCTCTGTCGGAGCGAGCCTGCTCGCGAAAAAACGCCCGGACGCCGCGGTCATTCAGGCAGGCCGCGTTATCGAAGACGCCCATCGCGCCCGTCAATCACTCTCGCCAGATGTGGATACAGGTTTGCCGTTTGCGGCTTTTTTGACCCTCTCAGGCTTCATACAGTGACTACGAATTCAGACAGGAATTGCGTATGTCCAGCCTCTCGCTCAGGGTCCAACAGATTGACCCCCTGACCCCAAGAATCCGCCGCGTACTGTTGGTGTCCAGCGCCGCCCAGCCACTGCCGGGCTTCACCGCCGGGGCACATCTGGAGCTGCATGTGCCTGGCAGCCGCGCGCAACGCAGGGCCTATTCGCTGGTCAACCTGCCCGACGGTGAACACTACGAAATCGCCGTCCAGCTCGAAGAGGCGAGTACCGGTGGTTCGCGTTGGGTGCACTCGCTCAAGGTCGGCGACGAACTGCTGGCCGATGCGCCCCGCAACCACTTCCCACTGTGTGAAAACACCGAGCATGCGCTGCTGATCGCCGGCGGCATCGGCATCACGCCCATGCTAGGCATGGCCCGGTCGCTGCAAGCGGCGGGCAAGCCCTTCACCCTGCACTACGCCGGTCGCGATGAAGCACAGATGGCCTATCTGCCAGAGGCCCGCGCCTGCCAGGACAACCATTGCTGGATCAGCGGCGGCGACCCGCAAAAGCGCTTCCCCGCCGCCACGATCCTGGCCGCGCCAAGGCCCGGCCTGCACCTCTACATCTGCGGCCCGAGCGCCATGCTCAACAGTGTGTTGGCCAGCGCTCGCGAGCAGGGTTGGGCCGAGGATCACCTGCATTACGAACTGTTCAGCGGCGCCCTGGAAATGGCCAGCGATCAAGGCTTTGAAGTGCAGCTGCGCGTAACCGGCGTGAACCTGCAAGTGGCTGCCGGGCAAAGCGTGCTGGACGCCATGCTCCAGGCCGGCCTGGACCCGATGTTCGATTGCCGACGAGGTGACTGCGGCGTGTGCGTCGCCCAGGTCATCGACGGTCAACCCGATCACCGCGACATCTGCCTGTCGGAGCGCGACCGCGCCAGCGGCAGTTTCTGCACCTGTGTCTCCCGTGCCAGCAGCGCGCTGCTGGTGCTCGATCTGTGACAAGCCGAGGACTTCCCGTGATACCGACCAACGAGCAAATCGCTGCCTTGATCCGCGAGGACAGCGTACACAAGAGCGTCTACACCGACCCGACCCTGTTCAAGCTGGAGATGGAGCGCATCTACGGCAACGCCTGGATCTACGTCGGCCATGAAAGCCAGGTCAAACACCCCGGCGACTACCACACCACGCGCATCGGCGATCAGGACGTGATCATGGTGCGCGGCGCCAACCAGCAGGTCAGCGTGCTGTACAACCGCTGCCCGCACAAAGGCGCCAAACTGGTGGCCGACGGTGACGGCAGTGTCGGCAAATTCTTCCGCTGCCCGTACCACGCCTGGACCTTCAAACTCGACGGCCAGCATCTGTCGGCGCCGCTCAAGAGCGGTTTCGAAGGCACCTGCTACGATCCCAAGCACCCGGATTTCTCCATGGTCAGCGTCGCCCGCGTCGAGACTTATCGCGGCTTCGTGTTCGCCAGCCAGGCGGCGTTCGGACCGGACCTCAAAGCATTCCTGGGCGGTGTCATCACCTCCATCGACAACCTCTGCGACCGCTCGCCGGTCGGTGAAGTCGAAGTAGCCGGCGGCATCTTCCGCGTTCAGCAGCGCTCGAACTGGAAAGTCTTCTACGAGAACCTGCACGACACCATGCACGCCCGCGTGACCCACGAATCGTCGGTCGACGCCGCGCGTGACGAAGCACAGGCCATCGGCGAAATGCCCTTCGAGCTATTGATCATGGACGGCAATGGCGAGCCCTACGACTTCTGGGAAAAGCTCGAACTGCGCGCCTACCACAACGGCCACGGCTACATGGAGGCGATCTTCGACCCGAGCGCCGCCGAGCGCGACGAGGTCTCCCGCGCCCACTACGAATGCCTGAGCCAGGCCTACGGCGAGCAGCGCGCCAAGGAGATCCTGGGCATGAACCGCCACAACACGGTGATCTACGGCAGTGGCTCGCCGCACACGGTGTTCATGCAGTTCCGGGTGATCCGTCCGATCGCAGTGGACCAGACCATGGTCGAGATCCAGACCTTCCGCTGCAAGGGCGCTCCGGATGCGGTGTTCGACCGTGCGCTGACCTACGCCAACGTCATCAACTCGCCGTCCTCCAACGTGATGCCCGATGACGTCGAAGTCTATGCCCGCTGCCAGGAAGGCAACATGACCCGCGGTGGAGAGTGGATCAGCATGCATCGCTATGTCGGTACCGATAAGCCGCTGGAAGACGGCGCGGTGTCCACAAACGGCACCAGCGAACTGCCGATGCGCAACCAGTTCGCTGCCTGGAAACAGTTCATGACCGCCACCCTGATTGCCAAGGAGAGCACCCATGCTGCTTGACCGCCGAATCGACGTCGACACCCGCCAGTTGACCCCCGCCCATGTTCCCGTCGAGACCCTTCGCCAGATCGAACAGTTTCTTTATCAGGAGGCACGCCTGCTGGATGAGCGACGTTTCTGGGAATGGGACAAGCTATTCACCGACACCGGGATGTACTGGGTGCCACACAAGCACGAGCAAGCCAACCCGTTCGACCATATCTCGCTGTTCTGGGAAAACCGCATGCTGCGCGAGGTGCGGATCCGCCGGGTGGAGAACGCCCGCAACTGGTCGCAGCAACCGCGGACCCAAACCGCACACCTGGTCGGCAATGTGATGGTCGAGGGTCTCGACGCCCAGGGCCTGCTGGTGGTCAGCGCCAGCTTCCAGTACAGCGAGTGGCGCCTGGAACAACGCCAGCTCGCCGGCCGCTACACCTATAAATTGGCCCCTCGGCAAAGCGGTGGCTGGCAGATCCAGCTCAAGCGCGTGGACCTCATCAACTGCAACGATGTGTTCGCCAACCTTGAGGTATTCGTGTGATGAACGCGCCGGTGGTGATCGCCCTGCACTATCAGAACGACGTGTTGCACCCCGAAGGCAAGATTCGGGTCGGGCTGGGAACCGATGACAGCATGCGTGCCGAGCTGCTCGACGCTGCCGGCCGACTGCTCGCCGGGGCGCGCGCCAAGGGCTGGCCGATCGTCCACGTCCGCGTGGCATTCCGGGCGGACTACGCCGACCTGATCCAGAACGCGCCGATTCTGCGCAGCGTCGCCTCCATCGGCGCGGCTCAGGAAGGCAGTTGGGGCGCGGAGTTCCTCAGCGCCCTGGCCCCGCTGGACAACCGCCACGAGTTCGTCGTCACCCATAACCGGATCAATGCCTTCTATGGCTCACCGCTGGAAACCCTGGTGCGCCAGTTCAATCCTTCGCACCTGTTGATCGCAGGCGTAGCGACCCACTCGGTGGTGGAAAGTACGGTGCGCCATGCGGTGGATTGCGGTTTCGAGGTGACGGTGGCGGCCGATGCCTGCGCCAGCGCGGACAGCGGCGCGCATGCCGCCTCGCTGGCGAGCATGGCGCTGATCGCCCGTATCAGTCACGTCAACGAAGCACTGGAGGACTTGGCATGATGCTCGAAGGCAAAGTGGCGATTGTGACCGGCAGCACCCAGGGGCTGGGCCTGGACATCGCTCGGCAGCTGTTGGCCGAAGGGGCCCGTGTGATGCTGGTGGGGCGCAACGCCGACAGTGGGCAGGCCTTGGCGCGCGCATTGGATTGCGGGTTTTGTGTCTGCGACGTGGAGCGCGACGAAGACATCGACGCCTGCATCGCCGCCACGCTGGCCCGCTTCGGCAGGCTCGACATCCTGGTCAACAACGCCTGCCTGTACGCCGATCAGGGACTGGCCTCGGACCGCGCGCAGTGGCTCAAAACCTTGAACGTCAATCTGGTGTCGGCGGCGATCTTTACCCAGAAGGCCGCCGTGTACCTGCCCGGTGGCGGCGTAGTGATCAACATCGGCAGTACTGGCGGCAAATTCGGCGCGGCCGGGCGCGCACTCTATCCCGCTTCCAAAGCCGGCATTCTGCAACTGACGAAAAACCTGGCCATGACCCTGGCCCCGCAGCAAATCCGGGTACTGAGCGTATCCCCGGCCTGGACCTGGTCGCCCAACGTCGCCGAGTTCAGCGACAACGATCCGCAGCTGGCCGATCGGGTCGGCGCGCCCTTTCATCCACTGGGGCGCATCGGCCGGGGCCATGAGATCGGTAGCGTGGTGGCCTTTCTGTGCAGCGCCGGGGCCAGCTGGATGACCGGTGTCGATGTGCCGGTGGATGGCGGCTTTTCGATTCTCGGGCCCGACCGTGGCGTGTCGCCGCGCGTGTGGTTCCAACAACACCGTGACAGCCAATAAACCCTGACAACCGAATGAGGTAGATGACATGGGCAAGATGATTGAAATCCGGGCAACGGACAGCAGCGCCACGTTCAGCGGTTACCTGGCCCTGCCGGCCAGTGGCAAGGGCCCCGGGGTCGTGATCGGCCAGGAGATTTTCGGGATCAACGCCAATATGCGCGCGGTGGCCGATTTCTATGCCGAGGAAGGCTATGTGGCGCTGGTGCCGGATCTGTTCTGGCGCCTGCACCCGGGCATTGACCTGGGCTACACCGAAGCTGATTTTGCGGTCGCCATCGACCTGTTCCAGCGCCTGGACGTGGACAAGGCCGTCACCGACATCGACGCCAGCTTCACAGCCCTGCGGGCTCTGCCTGAAGTCGAAGGCTCGGGCCTGGGTTACGTCGGCTTCTGCATGGGTGGCAAGCTGGCCTGGCTGACCGCCACGCGCACCGATGTTGCCTGCGCCGTCGGCTACTACGGCATGGGCATCGAACACTTGCTGCACGAATCGGAAAACCTCAAGGGTCGCCTGGTCCTGCACTTCGCTGAAAACGATGGCTACTGCGACGCCAGCGCCCGCGCCCGGATCAGCGAGCACCTGGCCGGCAACGACAAAACCGAAATCTACGTATACCCGGGCGTCGACCACGCCTTCGCCCGGGCCGGGAGCCCACACTACGACAAGCCGGCCTCGCTGATGGCCCATGAACGCAGCATCGCCGCACTCAAGCGCGAGATCGGCCCCCACTTCAACCTGTCAGCCCTGTGGGAAGAACACATCCGTCACGAGTTCGACACCCGGGACGTACCCGCCACCATGGCGACCATGGTCGCCGAACCCTACGTCAACCATATTCCGACCATGACCGGCGGCGTTGGCGCCAGAGAGCTCAGCCGCTTCTACCAACACCATTTTGTCCACGGCAACCCGCCGGACATGAAGCTCATACCGATCTCACGCACCATCGGCGCCCTGCAGATCGTCGATGAATTCATCATGTGCTTCACCCACAGCACCGAAATCGACTGGATGCTGCCCAACGTGGCACCGACCGGTAAGTACGTCGAGATTCCGATGCTGGGTGTGATCAAGTTCCGCGGAGACAAGCTGTACCACGAGCATATCTACTGGGACCAGGCCAGTGTGCTGGTGCAGATTGGCTTGTTGAACCCCGAAGGGCTGCCGGTGGCGGGAGTGGAAACGGCAAGAAAATTGCTGGATGAACAACTGCCGTCCAATACGTTGATGGGGCGCTGGACGCAAAGCGCGCAATAGAGACCCCATCAATGCAAAAGGCCGATCTGTCACGCAACAGATCGGCCTTTTTGCATTCGATCAAACGTCAGACATGCTCGCTGCTTTTCGCATGCACCGCGCGTGGCTCGCCATGCCCGTGGTCCACCTCCACCACCGGAATTTCCTTGCCGTCGCAGTCATGCAGCTTGCCGTCGCTGAAGTAATCCCCTTCGCGCAACGCCGCCAGATCCTGATAGCGCAGGACCCGTTCGGTCCCTGCCGCAAACACCGACTGCTGGTCGGAGTTACCGGCCGTGAGGTGGTTGAAAGCCAGGTTCAACACAATCGCCATGATTGCCGAGGAGCTGATGCCCGAGTGGAAGATTGTGGCGAACCAGCTTGGGAAGTGGTCGTAGAAGTTCGGTGCCGCGATCGGGATCATGCCGAAGCCGATGGACGTGGCGACAATGATCAGGTTGACGTTGTTGCGGTAGTCGACCTTGGACAGGGTACGGATGCCACTAGCGGCCACGGTGCCGAACAGCACGATCCCGGCGCCGCCGAGAACGGAGGTCGGCACGGCGGCGATGACCCGCCCCATGAATGGCAACAGGCCGAGAATCACCAGGAACAGGCCGCCGGTAGCCACCACATATCGACTCTTGATGCCAGTTACCGCCACCAGCCCGACGTTCTGGGCGAAGGCGCTTTGGGTGAAGGAGCCGAAGATCGGCGCGATCATGCTCGACAACATGTCGGCACGCAGGCCGTTACCCAGGCGCTTGGAGTCGACCTTGGTGTCGATGATCTCACCGACCGCCAGGATGTCCGCCGAGGTTTCCACCAGGGTCACCATGACCACGATGCACATCGACAGAATGGCGGCGAAGTGGAAGGTCGGCATGCCGAAATGGAAGGGTGCGGGGAAACCGAACATCGGGCCCTGGGTCACGGACGAAAAGTCCGCCATACCAAGGAACACCGCGATGATCGTGCCGATGACCATCGCCAGCAGGATCGACAGCCGGGAGATGGTTGCGCTGCCGATTTTGCTCAAGAACAACACCAGCACCAGCGTCACCGCCGCCAGGCCGATGTTGGCCATGCTGCCGAATTCCGGCGCATGGCTGTTGCCGCCCATGGCCCAGCGTGCGGCCACGGGCATCAAGGTCAGGCCGATCGTGGTGATCACAATGCCCGTGACCAGCGGCGGGAAGAACTTGGTGATGCGCGAGAACACCGGCGTGATCAGCAACCCGATCAGGGACGCCGCAATCACCGCCCCCAGAATCGATTGAAACCCGCCCTCGCCCCCACTGCTGACAATCGCCACCATGGTCGCGACACCAGAGAACGACACGCCCTGCACCAGCGGCAACTGACAACCGAAAAACGGCAAGCCCAGGGTTTGCAGCAACGTGGCCAGCCCCCCCGCAAACAATGAAGCAGCAATCAACAAACCAATGTCCGCCGGCGACAGCCCGGCAGCCTGACCAATGATCAAAGGTACCGCGACGATGCCACCGTACATGGTCAGAACATGTTGCAGGCCGTAAGCCATATTCGCGCCGATCCCGAGGTTTTCGTCTTCGGGCCGTTGGTGTGAAACATGGGGCGTTTTCATGTTAGGGGGTTCCCTGGTTTTTGTTATGCGCACACTGTATGCAAGAGTCAGGACAAATGTCTATAGACTTGTATACAACTTGCCATTCAAATTATGAACGGTTGGTCATGCAGACTGTGTGCCACTGCCCATCAAATCTTGAAATACATCCTCCCGGGCATTCTCCTCCGCCCACTAGTCTTTTCAGTTCCTGTCGACCATCGGTCGTGGTCGCTCCCATCTATATACATATAAAGTATGCATAATGAAGCCATTCGAAGCGCGCCTCGCCAGCAACAGCGAGCGCCACCAGTATCTGGAGGCTTGACCGATGAAAGACGAGTACGACTTCAGCCATGCCAGGCGTGGGGCGGTTGCCTCCAGCAAAGGCAAGACCCGAATCACCATCATGCTCGATGATGTCGTTATCGAGGCCGCACGCACACTGGCCGAAAATGAGGGGTATGGCTATCAGACTGCAATCAACAACACCTTGCGTCGGGCCCTGCTGACCGAACAGGGCAAAGTTGCAGATTCCGGTGCTGCCGGGCACCTGAAAAAGGGGATCAAGACTTCCGAGCTGAAAAGTCTGGAGAAAAAACTTTCCGAAGCACTCAGGGAGCTTCAGCGCGTGATGGAGCCTGAAGCCAGGCCCTGACTTGATGCAAAAAGGGGCAGATTGAATCAATCAGCCCCTTTTTTGTGTGCACGATCAGGCTTTTATTGCACCTCGATCAAGCGCTCGAGCGTACGCATCAATGTCGCATTGACCGGTACCCGAATACCGAACTCGCTTTCCAGCAGGGCAACCAATTCCTGCACGCTGGCCACTTGCCGGCGCTCGCTGTCCTGACCCATTCGATGGATCACGAAACTGCCATTGTTGAGCGTACGCCGCCACCCTTCCCCGGTCCGCGCCACCATCAGTTGTCTGGTGAAGGATGATTCCGGATGGGTCGAGACATACCAGTTGCCGACGGTGTAATCGATGTCATCCTGGCGTTGCAGATCGAAGATGTACATCGCTCGCCACTCGTCCCCGACCTTGGCACGAAGGGTGTAGCCATCTACATGCTGCTCAATGCGATAGGGCTCGTGGGGAGTGGCCTGCTCAACCGAACTATCGAGCAATAATGGCGCGGTGGGCACCATGCCGCCGAAGCCGACGTCGGTGATGTAGCGCACGCCGTCGAGCGTCACCAGGCTCAGGCGATGGGTGCGGGCCGTCCATGCGCCTTCGGGCTGGCCCATGACCACGCGACCGCTGATGCCACGCGCGTCGAAACCCAACGCTTGAAGCAAGGCCAGGAACAGATGGTTGAGTTCGTAACAGTACCCACCGCGCCCTTCGTGCAGGACCTTGCGTTCTATCGAAGGCAAGTCGATCAGCACCGGCTCCCCCGATAGCGTGGTGAGGTTTTCAAACGGAAAAGCGCCGGTGTGACGCCATTGAAGCAGTCGCAAGGTCTCCAGGGTCGGCGCCGGGGGCGTCTCAAAACCCAGCCGTTGCAGGTACAGCGCAAGGTTCGTCAGGCGTGGTTCGCTCATCGTTCAGTCCTTTTGTCCGACACTGGGCGCTATGTATAAGGGATGAACCATCGCCGCCGACAATTGATTTAGCCAATCGCCCTACCGAAGAAATCAGCGGCGCTTGCGCGAGTCCAGTTGAATCCAGGCCGGCGCATGATCGCTGGCATGGGGTTCGTTGCGCACCCAGGCATCGACGCCAGCGTCCAGCAGGTAAGGCCTCAACGCCGGATTGAGCAGCAGATGATCAATGCGCAACCCGGAGTTCTTCTGCCAGTGCTGGCGAAAATAATCCCAGAAGGTGTAGAGCCGATCCTCCGGGTACAGATGTCGCAAGGAATCGGTCCAGCCCTGATCCAGAAGCCGCTGGTAACACGCACGACTTTCCGGTTGCAGCAAGGCGTCCTTGAGCCAGGAGCGCGGGTTATAGATGTCCAGATCGGTGGGCACCACGTTGTAGTCACCGGCCAGCACCACGGGATGTTCGCTGCTTTGCAGCGCCTGCGCGTAGCGGATCAGCCGCTCGAACCACGCCAGCTTGTAATCGAATTTCGGTCCGGGTTGCGGGTTGCCATTGGGCAGGTACAGACAACCCACCAGCACCCCATGAACGGCGGCTTCCAGGTACCGACTGTGAGTGTCGCCCTCATCGCCCGGCAACCCTCGTCGACTTTCCAGCGGCTGGGCATCCCGCGCCAGAATCGCCACCCCGTTCCACGACGCCTGGCCCTGCCATATCGCACCGTAGCCGACGGCTTCAAGCTCGGCGGCGGGAAAGGCGCTGTCCACCGACTTGAGTTCCTGCAAACAGGCGATATCCGGCCGCTCGCGCTCAAGCCAGGCCAGCAGGTTTGGTAATCGGGCACGCATGCCGTTGACGTTGAAGGTCGCGATCCGCAATTTTTTCATGGCCGCCGTTCCAGTTGGCTGGGTCTGCAGATTGTGACCTCGATGCCTGTCGGTGGTTGCGTCAGCCGTCGCCTGTACGGCGTAATAGACGTCCAATGTCTGCCGAGAAAACCCTGGATGATGGACACCACCCTGCAAGGCAGCCGAATCACCCTGCGCCCGCAAGCTCTGCCGGGTGGCGTTCGCCCTCATGAAAAATCAGAGCGAATACCAGCCAAATTTAAAGCTGCAGGATTCCCCTGCAACATAGAATCTCCCACTGGGTGATCGGCAGACCAGGAATTTTTTCGACCCACACCATTCCAACCAGCGGCCCGGTCATGCCCCCTGACAACACGCCCTCCTCCCCCTCCGGCGGTAATGCCGGTGACGGCGGCGGGACGGGCAGCTGAACGCGCAAAGGCAGCCGATGGTGGTAACTCATCGGCTGCTTCTATAGCGCCGTACCTACAACTGCTTGACCGGCGGCGGGTTCCACTTGCCGTTCAACGCCTCAGCCTTCGGCCCGTACAGGCGCATGGTCAGGTTGAACGGTCCTTTGGGGGCCGGCAGCCAGTTGGCTTCAAGCTCCTTGCCGGGACTTTCATTCTGGAAATAGAGGTCCAGCGACCCATCGGCGTTGCTCTTGAACGGCATCCAGCTGCTGACCGCAAATCGGTTTAGTTCATTGCCGACTTGAAAGCCTTCGGGGTCGTACAGCGTGATCGACCAAAACGCGTTCACCGGTGGCGCCTCACCCTTGGGGAAATGCAGCACATACTTGTTCGCACCATCGAGGGCCTTGCCGTTTTCATCGCCCATGTTCAACGGATAGATCGCATCCTCGGGCAGGTTGGCGCCAAGCCCTACCTGGGCAACGATTGCGCGCTTGAGATAGTAGTTGCCATACACGCCCATGGTATCGGTGTTCATCGACCAACCATTGACCACCCGTGCCAGGGTTTCCACTTTCCATTTCATCAGTGCCTGCGCCTCTTGCGGCACGGTTTGCAGCGCTGCCTTGATGTCAGGATCCAGGGCATCCAGGTCGAACGGCTTGCCGGGTTCGATGCCGATCCGCTTGACCTGCGCCAGCATCGGTTGGTCGGTGCTGTGGGCCGGATGCACTTTGAGCAATTCGGCGGCATACGCGAAGTACCGGGCTGCTGACAGCGAGTCGACCTGGATTTTCGGCGGGGTCTTCATGTCCACGGCCGAGTCGATCTTGACGCTGACCGGTTCCTCGCTTTTGCCCAGTCGTGACAGCGGTGTCACGGTGTAGCCCGCCTGAATCTTGTGCACCGCCGCGTAGTCCGCTGCGCCGTCAGTCTTGGTGCGACCGATGACCCAGACAAAAGGCGTCGGCGCCGGCAGATGATTCAACCCGGCAGGTACCGTACCGGTCCAGCCCGGCGGCGTGACCAGAAACTGCGCGGCGTCGGTACCGGTGGTGCGCCAGCCGGGCGAGGCGAAGACGTCGCTCCACATGTCGAGCATGGGCAGCAGATAGAAACGTCCGGCGGTGTCCGGCGCCGCGATCACCAGCGGCTCCTTGGTCAAGTCGAGCCAGGCAATGGAATACAAGGTGTCGAAATTCGCACGCACCACGCCTTTGAAATCTGCCGGCGGATACTGCGGCACGCTGACAAACATGTTCATCGGACCTTTACCGAACTCCTTGCCCGGTTCGATGTTGGTGAACTGTTTGCGCGTGATGTCCATGGTCAGCAGCGGATAGAAATAAACGTAGGCTTCCACGCCAATGGCGTGAGCTTCCTCGGGTGTGACTTTCGATTGCGCGTGACTGACCAGTGGAAAGATAGCGCAGGCTGCAAGGGTGAGAGCAACGGCTGTCAATGCTTGGGTTATCAACATGTTGGCGATCGTCCATGCGTTAGGGAGACCTGCCGGATTTGGCAGAGCTAACGGAACTCTAGACGATCAAATGAACGGGAACTGACAGGCGGACAACCGGTTCGCCAGGTGTTGCGCGGGTGAAACAACAGGGCAGCGCTTCAACGATCCGAACGCATCAGCGCCTCGACACCGCCCTCCATCGACAGCACGGCCGAGCGATTGCGCCCCGAATGCTTGGCCTGATACAACGCCGCATCCGCCCGCTGGACGAACACATCCATGTTGTCTTGCCCGGTCGGTACAAACGAATAGCAACCGAGGCTGACCGTCACATAACCCATGGGCGAACCGGTGTGGCTGATGTTCTTGTCCATGACACTGCGGCGGATTTGTTCGGCTATGGTCATGGCGCCGTGGATGTCGGTGTCGGGCAGCAACACCGCAAACTCTTCGCCGCCGTAGCGCACCGCCAGATCGGCCTTGCGATGGCAGCACCTTTTCACCGCTCGCGCCACTTCGGCCAGGCAATGATCGCCCACCACATGGCCGTACGTGTCGTTGTAGCACTTGAAGTAATCGATATCGAGCATGATCAGGCTCAGTGAAGTGTGCTGGCGCGCGCCGCGCCCGAACTCGATGTCCAGCGCCCGCTCGAACAATCGGCGATTGCCCAGACCAGTCAGGCTGTCGTGGGTGGCAATCAGTTCAAGTGCTTGCTGGGCCTTGCGCAAATCCGCCTCGACCCGCTCACCGACACGCACTTGCCGGATGAATACCCAACCGAACAGACCTACGCCGAGCATGACCAGCGCGACAATGGCGCTGGAACGAAACGCTGTGTCGTACCAACCCGCCAGAATCGAATCCCTGGAAGAAGCCGCCGAAACCACCAGCGGGTAAGCCTCCAGCTGACGGTAGCCAAACAGGCGAACGACGCCATCCACCAACGAGGTGAACATCGCGTTGCCGGAGGGTGCCTGGGGCAGGAGTTTCTGAAAGATTTCACTTCGCGCCAAGGATGTGCCGATCTGCGACTCCACGAACGGCCGGCGCGCCAGCAGCGTTCCATCGGTCAACGCCACGAACATCGAACCGTTGTCGTCGATGTTGAAGCTTTTGAAGAACTGGTCGAAGTACGACATCTTGATTCCGGCCAGCAACACGCCCTGGAACTGGCCGTTCCTGTCGTTCACCCGTTTGGAAACCGGAATGATCCACTCGCCATTTTCCCGGCTGCGAATGGCCGGGCCGATGTGCGCCATGGACGACACGTTCTGCTGGTGAAACTTGAAGTATTCGCGATCCGCCACGCCAGGGCCGCGGGGCAGACTCTCAAATGAAGTCACGACCCACTGGCCCTTCTGGTCGAACAGCAGGATGCCATGCAACTGGTCCAATGCCTGCACGCGCCGGGCGAAGGTTTTCTGCAAGCGGGGTCTCAAGGTTGGACCGAAACCGTCGACCTGAATCCAGTCCACCAAACTGGTCAACACCAAATCGGCTTTCATGAACGTGTCTTCGGCCTGCTGCGCCATCGCCCGCGTCAGATTCGAGGAGGCGACCTGGGCCTGGCTCAGGTCATGACGGCGGGATTGCTCCAGTTGCAGATACAGCAAAGCACACAGGCACAGACATACCGTGGCAATAAACAATACCGCTGCCTTGCGCAGCGGTACGCGTTTTGATGCAACGTTGGGGGCGTGGTGCTGGTCGTGAAAGCGCGTGGGCAAAAAAGCTCATCCTTCAAGGGCAACGCATGGGCACCGGCCCAAAAGCCCTCATTTTTTGTGCGCGTAGTCTACGGGGTTATCGGGGATAAATGGGAGCCGCATATCAAGTGCTTCCGCCCCCAGAGCCCCTTCAGCCCATCGCGCATCAAGCAGAGCGCTGCAACCGCCGCATCGCACTGTGCAAATGCGCCCGCGCACTTTCAGCGTCGCCCATGCGCATCTGCTCATAGGCGCGTTGGGCGATTTCGTGGGGCACCGGCAGGAGTTCCCGCTGGGTTGCCATGGCCATCAATTGCACTTGGGCGGCGCGCTCCAGGTAGTACAGATCATCCCAGGCTTCGGCGATGGTGGCCCCGGCGACGATCACCCCGTGATTCTTCAAAAACAGGATGTCGGCATTACCCATGACACTGGCAATGCGGTCGCCTTCGGATTCATCCAGGGCCAGGCCGTTGTAGTGCTCATCCACCGCCGTGCGGCCGTAAAACTTCAGGGCCGTCTGGCCAAGCCACAACAGGGGTGGACCTTGCAGCAGGCACAACGCGGTGGCGTGCGGCATGTGCGTGTGGAACGCTACTTTCACCCGTGGCAACTGTTGGTGCAGCCGCGCATGAATGTAAAACGCCGTCGCTTCCGGCTGACCCTCGCCGTCCACCACATGGCCGTGGAAATCACAGACCAGCAGCTTGTCAGCCGTGACTTCTTCGAAGGCGTAGCCGTAGGGATTGACGAAAAACAGATCATCGCGCCCCGGCACCATGGCGGAGAAATGATTGCAGATGCCCTCCTCCAGACCATGACGCGCCGCCAGTTGAAAGCACGCGGCCAACTCCGTGCGGGCGGTGATGACGGCCGGTGCATCCAGATCGAGGCCGGTGTAATTCGAGAAACGGGAACTGCCTGCAAGCGTATGGGCCATGGCGCTGACTCCGTGGGTTACCAGCCAAGGGATGTGAACAAGGGCACGACCTGATCCAGGGTGTTCAATATCGCATCGGGTCGATAGTCCGGCAGCAACTGCCGACCGGTGCCACGGTCGATCCATACGCAACGAAAGTGCATGTCCCGGGCGGCGGTGTGATCCAGTGTAGGGCTGGCGCAGATATGCACCACTTGCTCGCGGGTGACACCCAGTTGTTCGTGCGCGTAGTCGAACAGCCTGGGATTGGGCTTGTAGGCGCCGGCCTGCTGGGCGGTGATGACCCGGTCGATGTGCCCGCCGAGTTGCGCGACGTTGCCGGCAATGATGTCGTCGTCGGTATTGGACACGATGCACAACTTGAACCCCATCGCCTTGAGTTGCGCCAGGGTCGCGACCACCTCGGGAAACGGCGGCATCCGCGGAATCGCCCCGGCCAGGCGTTGACTGTCCTCGGGCGCACTCGCCAGGTTCAATTCCTCCAGCGCCAGTTGCAACCCAAGCGTACTCAATTGGCGGAACGAGCGATGCGGCGGAATCTGCTCCAGTCGATGTTCGTGCCGGTCATAGACCTCGATCAGGTTATCGACATCGACAGCGTGGTTGCCTTTGTCGCGCAAAATCTCGGCCACCACGGCTTGCAAGCCTTCATCCCATTGAATCAGCGTGCCGTAGCAATCGAAGGTCAGCCATTCGGGGCGCAGGGTGTTTTGCAGTGTCATGGCAGCATCCTCTGAAGTGTGGGGTTCAGATTAAGTGCGAGCAGTGATAGTGTGAAATTAAATAAACACTTAATCGTCAGTTACAAAACAAATATCAACGGAGGCCGTCATGCTCGATCTCGAACTGCTCAAGACGTTCGTCTGCGTAGTGGACGAAGGTAGTTTCACCCGCGCGGCCGAGCGCGTACACCGAACTCAATCCACCGTGAGCCAACAGGTGCGCAAACTCGAAGAGCTGGTCGGGCATTCATTGCTGCTGCGCGATCGCACCGGGCAAAACATCAGTGTCACCGAGCATGGCGAAATGCTGATTCACTATGCGCGGCGTTTGCTGACGCTGTCGTCAGAGGCCGTGGAAGCGCTGGCCAGCGACGTGGATCTGGAGATCCTTCGCATCGGCGTGCCGGAAGATTTCGATGCCCGGCGCATGGCGATGATTCTCGCCGGGTTCAACCGCGAAAAACCCCAGGCACGCCTGGAGACCCTCAGCGGCATGAGTACCGATCTCAAAAACAAACTCGCCAGCGGTGACATCGACATTGCCTTGGTCAAGCGTGAGCCGGACAGCGGCCCGTGCTGGGCCGCCTGGCCGGAAACGTTGGTGTGGGTCAAAGGTGCGCAGGCAGACCCGGCCAACGGCATGTTGCCACTGGCGCTGTTTCCTCAAGGGTGCATCTATCGCCAACGGGCCATCCGTCTGCTGGACGTGGCGCAACGGCCCTGGCGTATCGCATTCGGCAGCCACAGCCTGACCGGGATTCAAGCCGCCGTGGCCTGCGGGCTGGGCATTTCGGTGTTGCCTGCTTCGGCGGTGCTGCCCGAGCACAGCGTGTGCACCGACCTGCCGGCGCTGCCGCCGACAGAATTGGCGCTGATCAGTCGCGAAGGCGCACTGAGCGGATTGCAGCGGGCGCTGGTGGAGTTTCTGCGGGTGGAGCTGCAAAGCCCCGCTTTATAAAAATCGCTTCCGATAGTCACTGGGGCTGATCCCCAGGCGCCGAACAAATGCGCGCCTGAACCCATCGATATTGGCATAGCCCACCTGATCGGCCAGGCGCTTGAGGGAGACGTCTGCGCCTTCGATCAAGCGCCGGGCCTCGTCGATGCGGGCCAGTTCGACGAACTCCGCCGGCGTGAATCCGCCTTCGGCCTTGAACACCCGGGCAAAGTTGCGCTCACTCATGCCCGACCGCTCGGCCAGGGTCGGCACGCTCAAATCGGCCTTCAGATTTTCGACGATGTAACCCTGGATTTGGCGAATGACCGTGCGCTCTGCCGTTTGTGCCGCCAACTGCGCACTGAACTGCGACTGCCCGCCCGGGCGCTTGAAGTACATGACCATTTCCCGGGCGATGCTCAGCGCCAATTCACGGCCGTGATCCTCTTCGACCATGGCCAGCGCCAGGTCCATGCCCGCCGTAACACCGGCCGAGGTGTAGACATTGCCGTCGCGGATGAAAATGCTGTCCGGCTCGACAATGGTCTCTGGAAATTCCTTGGCCAGCAGCGCGCTGGAATTCCAGTGAGTGGTCACGCGCCGCCCTTGCAGCAGACCGGCCGCCGCCAGCACAAAGGCACCGCTGCACACCGAGCCGATGCGCCGCACCTTGGTCGCCTGAAGCCGTATCCAGGCTTGTAACTGCAGGTTTTGCGCGACCTCGCTGACCGCAGGGCTGCCGGCAATCAGCAGCGTATCAATCGGGCCTTTGAACGTATCGATGGTGCCGTCCAGCGCCAGGCGTAAACCGCTGGTGCCCTTGATCGGCCCGGTCTCGGTGCCGATCACCGAGACTTGATAGGCCCGTGGCTTGCCCAGTTGCCGGGCGGCTTCGGCAAATACATCCGCTGGCCCGACGATGTCCAGCATCTGTACCCGAGGGAATGCCAGCAAGGCGATGCGCATGGTGTCTGTCCTCGTAATGTTAATGGCTGAAAACGTCGTTTCAAGACGCTTCAAGCCAGATGAATATTGGCAGAAACTACCCATGACGATTAATTCAGTCAACCGGAGACCGCCATGACTGCCTTGAATATGCCCCCTGCCGTCGCCCTCGATTCAGTCACAAAATCGACGTCGATCAAAAACCTCCCCATCAACCTGTTCGGCTCCGTGATGGGGCTTGCAGGCCTCAGCCTGGCTTGGCGCCTGGTCAGCCAACACACCGCTCAGGCCAGTGTGATCGCCGACGGAATCGGCCTGTTTGCCGGACTGGTCTTCGCCCTGCTGGTATTGGGCTACCTCACCAAATGGATCAAGCACCCCGAAGTGGTGAAAGCGGAATTCAACCACCCTGTGTTCGGCAACTTTTTCGGTACCGTCACCATTGGCCTGTTACTGCTGTCTGCTGTATCTGCCCCCTACAGCGCGGTGTTGAGTCAGGTGCTTTGGGTCATTGGCAGCCTGTTGACCGTGGTGCTGGGTGGTGTGGTGGTATCGCGGTTGCTGTCGGGTAACCAGGACGCGCAGCATGCCGTTCCTGCGTGGTTGATCCCCGGTGTCGCCACCCTCGACATCGCCGTGGCCGGTGCGCAAATGCCCATGGCCTGGGCTTATGAATTCAACGTGTTCGCCATTGCCGTCGGCACCGTGTTGGCGCTGATGTTCTTCACCCGGATTTTCGCACGACTGGTTCACGAGCCCGCCATGGCCAAAGGCATGACGCCTTCGCTGATGATTCTGATCGCGCCTTTTGAAGTCGGCTTCCTGGCCTACACCAACTTCTTCGGGGTGATCGATCACTTCGCCAGCCTGCTGTTCTACTTCGGTCTGTTTCTGTTTGCCGTGCTGGCCTTCAAAGTGTTTCGCAAAGACGTGCCCTTCTCGCCTGCCTGGTGGGCCATCAGCTTCCCCATCGCCGCGCTGAGCAATGCCGCGTTGAAATACGCCTACGCACAAGACAGCATCGTCCTCAGTGCCGTGGCCTATTTGATTCTGGCCTTCCTGACCATTGCCTTGGCGGTACTGACCGTGAAGACATTGAAAATCCTGTTCAACGGAAAACTGTTGTCCAACTGATCCATCGAGGCATCCATGACTTACGGTTATTCCTGGGGCCTGCTATTTCTGGCAGGCCTTCTGGAGATTGTGTTCGCGATAGGCTTGAAATCCGCCAGCGGCTTGCAAAGACCCTGGTTGTTACTCGGCACGTTCGTGGCTTTGGCGGGGAGCCTGACGTTGTTGACCCTGGCGCTGCGCCAACTGCCCATTGGCACAGCGTACGCCGTGTGGACCGGCATAGGTGCTGCCGGTACGGCATTGGTCGGCATGTACTGGCTCGGCGATTCGGTGTCTTTCTGGCGGGTGGTCTGGCTGGGGATGATTGTGGTGAGTGTTGCAGGGCTGCGCTGGTCGTGAGACCGGTTGAGCAATACGGATTCACAAACAAAAAACGGGCGCTTCAAAAGCGCCCGTTTCCATGGGTCAAGGATTTCCGTCAGACCCGCTTGTCCAGTTCATCCAGCGACACCCGAGCCACCAACTCCTCAGGAATTCGGGAGACATCGGACAGGTTATAGACTTGAAAATCCTTGTTCATGACGTATTTCGACAGGATCTCGAATGACGGCAAAATTCTCGTATAGAAGTGCTCATCAAGCCGGCAGGGGGAAGCAAACACCCCCGGCGCTTCATAGAAGCGATTCGCTGATTGATTCAAGTCCACACCCACCAGAAACACCTTGGTAAACCCCAGGTGATAGGCAAGCTGTAATGCCAGATAAGCCACTGTGCGAGCGTCGAAAAAACCGCGCTTTAGATTCTTGCTGAAACCCAGGCTCCGATTACGGCCAGTGCCGAGCTTGCGGCTTCTGACAAGTTCGTTGTCATTGCGGAACAGATCGCTCCAGGACAGCTTGGGTGCCCGGCTCAGTAGATACAGCTGGCCTGAGGGTTTGACCGTTGTGTGCCAGACATGATCCTCCGACAGCGCGACCCGTTCACTGAGTCGCATGGCCTGAGAAAACAATTCAGGTTGCTGCCGGGAAAAGCCCTGATCGGTACACACATAAAAAAACGGTTTGATGCCTGTCCCGATAAACTTCGAGATCGCGCCATTCATGGTGATCATCGGAACATCTGCAAATCTTTCCAGCGGAAAATCCTTGGCAGACGGCCCCGAGGCAACGATGAACACCGATCCTTTTTGAATGTTGCGGCACTCATCGAGGTCATGCACTTGAAGTGGACCTGCGGTGCGTGACGAGTTTTTCTGCGCAACATCCATCTTCAAATTTCCTATCCATTGAGATCGATCATGTGTGACCAATGTTCATTGTGATAGTTTTCAACCGACGAGCCAACCGCTTGACTTCATCGGATCCCAAGTTTGCGACGGAGCGCAAAGGCCGTCGCAGAGCGTTTCCCCGTTTTCAGAAACGACGCACAGTCTTGGGTCAAAGTGAAAACCACCCTCGTCTGACACTGTCTATTACGGGTTTTGCCCTGTGACCACCATCGCAGTTTCCGCTCGTGGCAATTCCAGCGCAGGCAGTTTTGAAGGCAAGTTCAACTGCTTCAGTACTGGCGTGTCGTAGCCATAAACATCGGGTTTGAACGTCACCCGCCCCTCTTTGCTCAGGTCCACCGTCCAGTAAGCCAACAGCACCGGCACCTTGACCGGGAGCCTGATGTTTTCGGTCCTGCCATTGGCCAACTGCTTCTGAATGCCCTCACTGTTCCAGTGCTCCGGGTCGTTGAACAACAGCTCGACCAACTGCAGCGGGTTTTCCACCCGGATGCATCCGGAACTGGTGGCGCGCATGGACTTGGCGAACAACTCGCGATGCGGTGTGTCGTGCAGATAAATCGCATAGTCGTTGGGGAAACGAATGACCACCTGCCCCAATGAATTCTCAGGGCCGGCATCCTGGCGCAGCGTGATACCGCGCGCGTTGTACCAGTCGACGGTCGACGGATCGAGCACGTTGCCTTCCCGATCCAGGACTCGGATCCGATTGGCCGCCAGGTAATCCGGGTTCTGTTGAATCTTGGGCAGCATATCCTTGACCAGAATCGTCGGCGGCACGGTCCAGGTGGGGTTGAATGTGACGTAAGTAATCTCGGATTGAAACACCGGCGTACTGCGAAACGGCTTGCCGACCTGTACCCTGGAACGCCAGATCGGCTGGCCGTCGCGATACAGCGCAACCTTGTACCCGGCGATGTCCACGACGACAAAAGTGCCCTGCAGCTTGTACAGCAACCACCGCGCCCGCTCCATGTTCACCCGGACCTGATCGATCCGTGCCTCGACCGACACATTCAGTGCCGCCAGGGTCGCCGCCCCTGCCACGCCGTCCGCGCCCAGATACTGCTCGGCCTGATACTTCTTCACCGCCGCAATGACTTTGTCGTCGTAATCGCTGCGTTTGCCCTTGGTCGGCTCCAGATAACCACCGGCCACCAGGCGGGCACGCAGCTGTGCAACTGCCGCGCCGTCCATCCCCGGTTTGAGCGACTGCCCCTCGGCGACCTTCGGCCAACCACCGGCATCCCGAATCTGACGCAAGTGCGCCAGCGCTGCGCGCATGCTGCGATAAACCGCCTCTTGCGGCGGCGCTTGAGCGAACGCGCGAGCCACTTCGTGATCGTCGAGGGCAGCAAAGAAACTGTTCACATCCTCACGGGGATCAACCCCCTCGGGGTCGAAGTTCCAATGAAAATCCAGCCGTGACGGGTCGACCTTGCCACGCCGCAATTGCAGCAACGCGGTGATGTAGGTGCGGGTCAGCCCGATATCGTAAGCCGCCAACTGCGCTGGCGTTGGCGCGGTGGCCTGCATCGCCAGTTGCGCCTGGACCAATTCGGCACTCCGGTAATCCGCGGGGTTCAAGCCATCGATTTCAGTCTCATCCAGACTTTTGAGCAATTGGGCGACATCGCGTCCGTTCGTCCAGGCGGCGCGATAGTTGCGGTGGGAATAGAAATCCAGGACCACGCGGTTGATGTCCGCGCGCTGATGCTTGCGTGAAGTGAGCAACGGCGGGAATGCCGATTGCAGGGGTTCCAGCACCGCCTGGATCGCTTGACCCACGACATCATCAGGCGCCGCCGACACCACACTGGTTTCCGGAGTTACCGGCACGATCGGCGAAATTTCACCAAATGCCGTGCCGCTGATCAGAAAGACCATAAAAAATGCGCGGCTTATGACGAATAACCTTGTTAATTGCACCATGGATAATCCTTAATCTCCCGCAAATCAAAGGCTAGCGTTCCACTCGCTGCTAGACTCGACATATTCCTGATGAGACTTACCTTATGCCGATACAACGCTTTGGCTTTCTGCTCACAGCCCTGCTGTTGACGTCGGCCTACCTACCAGCCTACGCCGATTCGCTTGAAGTGGCGCTGGCCAAAGCTGCTCCAAACGCCAATGCAAAAGTCATCGCCCTGGCGGTACGTGCCACCCAATGCACCCGCGCCCAAGGCTCAGCCCCGGCACAGAGACTAGCAGTGATCGATTACTCCCTGCCTTCAACCGAACAACGGTTGTGGGTGTTCGACCTGAAAAAGCGCAAATTGCTGTTCCAGGAGCTCGTCGCCCATGGCCGCAACAGCGGCGAAAACATGGCCACCCAGTTCTCCAACCAGAATGAAAGCTTCGCCACCAGCCTCGGCCTGTTCCGCACGCAGGAAAGCTATCGCGGCCAAAACGGCTACTCATTGCGCATGGAAGGCCTGGAGCCCGGCTTCAACGATAACGCCTTTGATCGGGCAATCGTCATTCATGGCGCACCGTACGTCAGTCCGGTCCTGGCACGCGCCAACGGTCGCATCGGCAGAAGCCTCGGTTGCCCGGCAGTCCGACCCGCCATTGCGCGCAGGCTGATCGACTCGATGAAGGATGGTCAGTTGCTGTTTTCCTACTACCCGGATCAACGCTGGCTGAAGTCTTCTTCCTATATCAATTGTGGCAGCGGGACGGTAGCGTCATCGGACAAAGCCACCAAACGCCAGTAAACCTGCAGGCCAAGCTGTCAAAACTGTAATCTTCGCCTCAGCCTGCTGAAAGGCACCGCCCGTTAGCCTCGTCGACACGTTCACCAGGCTGACGGGAAAAACGGCATGCACTCCAACACTTCAAGACGCACCTTCGTCAAGGGGCTGGCCGCGGGCGGGCTGCTGGGCGGCCTCGGGTTATGGCGACGCCGGTCTGGGCGATCACCAGCCCCGGCGAACCGCAGGTGCTGGCCGGCAGCGATTTCGAGCTGTTCATCGGCGAAACCCCGGTCAACTTCACCCGCAACCCGCGCACCGCAATGACCATCAACGGCAGCCGGCCCGCTCCTGCGCTGGCGTGAAGGCGACACGGTGACGCTGCGGGTGAAGAACCGGCTCAAAGACAGCACCTCCATTCACTGGCATGGCATCCTGCTGCCCGCCAACATGGACGGCGTGCCGGGGCTGAGCTTCAAAGGCATCGAACCGGGTGGCGTCTACGTTTATCAATTCAAAGTCCGGCAAAGCGTCAACGGCTGCTGGATATCCAACGACAAGACTTGATCCGTCAACAGGAAGCGGCTGAACTTCAAGCTGCACTTAACCGTGTAACTGCGATGGAAGAACGCAATCGGATAAGAAATACAAGACCTTCCCTACAACGTCAAAACGCCAATATGCCGGCGTAGCGATAGTGTAAACATTGGCTCTATAAATCCGTGCAGTAGCACGCCCATAGGCATGGCGTTATCGTGGCTGGCCCAGGCCCGGTCAAACACATGCCCAACAAGCCGTCTTCGTTTGAATGCTCAGTACATCGACCCCAAGCCCCACACCCCCATTC